>JBILKC010000200.1:0-5411 GCA_044376885.1 Hylemonella sp.
GCCAACCGGCTCCGGTGTGCAAGAGCCCGGCGCAGCCACTGCGGCCGCCACGGCCGCTGCGCCGCTCGAGCGCAGCGCAGCCACCCAGGGCTACTGGATCGGCTTGGGCATGGGCGTCTTGGCCCTGCTGGGTTTTTATGCGCTGCTCACATTCCAGCGCCTGGAAATCTTCAAGATGCTGCTGTCGAGCTTCTTCCCGCTGGTGGTGCTGATCCTGGGCGTGCTGGGCTCCATCGTGATGGGCCTGGCCACGCCCACCGAGGCCGCTGCCGTGGGAGCCTTTGGCGGCTACCTGCTGGCGGCGGTGTACTCGGTGATCAACAAGCACAAGACCTCCCGCGGGCGCATCTTCGGCACCTGGCTTGTGTTGTGGGCGCCGGCCCTGGTGTCGGTGGGCTGGTTCATCCTGGAGCGCGAAGGCATGTTGGCTGCCGAGGTGCCCAAGTCGCTGGGCGCTGCAGGTGCCCTGGGCGTGCTGGCCTGGGCGCTGCTGGCCTACCGCCAGGCCCGCCTGCAAAGTGAGGTCAAGGAGTCGGTGCTGCTGACCGCCAAGACCAGCGCGATGGTCTGCTGGCTGTTCGTGGGCAGCGCCATCTTCTCGGCGGCCTTTGCCTTGCTGGGCGGCCAGGAGCTGGTCGAGCGCTGGGTCATGTCCATGAACCTGACCAAGACCGAGTTCCTTATTCTGAGTCAAGTGATTATTTTCATCTTGGGTTGGCCGCTGGAGTGGACAGAGATTATTGTGATTTTCATGCCCATCTTTATCCCGTTGCTTGATAATTTTGGTGTTGACCCCCTGTTCTTTGGTTTGTTAGTTGCTTTGAATCTTCAGACCGCATTCCTGAGCCCACCCGTAGCGATGGCAGCTTTTTACCTTAAAGGGGTAAGTCCGCCTCATGTCACATTGAACCAGATTTTTGCCGGCATGCTGCCATTTATGGGCATCCAAGTGTTCGCCATTGTTCTCCTCTACCAGTTCCCGGCAATTGGTATGTGGTTACCTGAGGTGCTTTACAAGTAAAAGTGCGCGCAGGGTTTTACCACCAGGGCACTCAAAAGCAGTTTGCGCGCTCTTGAATTTTGTAAAACCATGAGGATTGGTCAGCGGTTTTTTTATACCAATCCTCGTGGCTAACCACGACCAATCTTCCCAGAAAAGCGTTTGTTTGTTGTGAATGTGCGCAAACCAACTGTGCGCCTTCGACTGTTGATGGCAGTATGCAGATGAGCGTAGAAAGTTCTTGATGAGCGCGGCGCTTGCGACCGCAAGAAGCTAAGACCCATGCAACAGGCCACCACTTATTACGACACCCTTGAAATCACCCGCTTCGCCAGCGATTGCGTGATCAGGGCGGCCTATCGTGCCCTGTGTCAGAAAAACCATCCCGATAAACACCCGGAGGCGATTGTTATGGCTACCAAAAATCTTATGCAGTTGAACGAGGCCTACGCTGCCTTATCATGCCCCGCCACAAGAACCCGCTACGACGATGAACTCAACAGACGGAAGATCAAACCTTGCAGCAGTGTTTTTGCAGAGATCTGATCAAGTCCCAGGGATTTTTATAGCTTGATAAGATGGCGGTGGGTGCTGTAGCAATTTTGCAAAACAGCAGGTTTTGTGATGGTCGGGCCGCCATCGCGCAAGAAGCATCACCATGAACACGACCCCTGAGACCACGGTTCAATTCATCGCACTGGCTATTTTTGTCGTGGCTCTTTGCCATACCTTTGCCACCAAACTTTTCGAACGCCTGTCCCACCGCTTTCCCCGGCATGGCGGGTTGTTTCACTTGCTCGGAGAAGTCGAGGTTGTATTTGGCTTTTGGGCCATCGTGCTGGTTTTTGTGCTGGCCTTCATGCAAGGGGGCGCTCAGGCTTTGAGCTATGCGGAGTCGAGAAACTACACCGAACCCTTGTTTGTCTTTGTGGTGATGGTGATGGCGGCTTCTCGTCCGGTGCTTCGCACGGTGAGGGCCACAGTAGATTCAATTGCCCGACTGGCTCCGGTTTCCACACCTTTGGCCAGCGCCTGGCTTGGCCTGGCAGCAGTTCCCCTGCTGGGCTCTCTGATCACTGAGCCAGCAGCCATGACGATTGCTGCGCTGATGCTGGCCCCGACAATCTTTCGTCCAAACATGCCGGAGCCTCTCAAGTACCTGGCTATAGGGGTGTTGTTTGTCAATGTCTCCATAGGAGGTACCATGACCTCCTACGCAGCGCCCCCTGTGTTGATGGTCGCAGCCACATGGCAGTGGGACAGCACTTTTATGTTCATCAACTTCGGCTGGAAGTCTGCAGTAGCCGTTATGGTGAATGCCACTGTAGCCACTTTTGTGATGCGCAAGCATCTGCGAGCCAATCTTGAGATAACGGCGGTCGCGAGTTCACAGGCTGCTGTTCCTGTCGCAGTTGTACTGGTTCACCTTGGGCTGCTGGCCGCGGTAGTCTTGTTTGCCCACCATCCCGTTGCTTTCATTGGTTTGTTCCTCATGTTTCTGGGTTTCACCCAGGCTTACGAGGAGCATCAAAGCCCGTTGATCATCAAGGAGGCGCTGCTTGTCGGCTTTTTTTTGGCCGGTCTGGTGGTGCTGGGCGGGCTTCAGGGTTGGTGGTTGCAGCCTATAGTTGAATCCCTCGAGCCGCTGGCGCTGTTCTTCGGCGCACTTGGTTTGACAGCAATCACTGACAACGCTGCGTTGACCTACCTTGGCTCTTTAATTGTGGGCATTTCCGACGAATCCAAGTACATGCTGGTTGCAGGTGCAGTTGCGGGGGGCGGCCTGACGGTGATCGCCAATGCTCCTAACCCTGCCGGCGTGGCATTACTCAAACGCGGCTTTGCGGACGAATCTATTGGTGCAGGCGGACTGTTTTTTGGTGCACTTGGCCCAACGGCTGTGGCGGCTGCGGCATTACTGTTTCTTTAACGACATCAGACTGATAATGACAATCAGGCAGCTTTTTCGCTGCATCAACCTACGCTGACAGGATATCCATGACCGACATGTCTGATCAATACCAGGCCCTTGCAAATTACCGCCCAACGCACAAGGTTCGTTTCGTTACTGCAGCTAGCCTGTTTGATGGGCATGATGCAGCGATCAATATCATGCGCCGTATTTTGCAGGGCATGGGTGCCGAGGTGATCCACCTGGGTCATAACCGCAGCGTGGACGAGGTGGTTACCGCGGCCTTGCAGGAAGATGTTCAGGGCATTGCCATCAGCTCATATCAGGGCGGCCATGTGGAGTACTTCAAATACATGGTTGATTTGCTGAAAAGCCGAGGCGGTGCGCACATTCAGGTTTTTGGCGGCGGCGGTGGCGTTATTGTGCCTCCCGAAATCCGCGAATTGCAGGCCTATGGCGTGACGCGTATCTACAGCCCGGAAGATGGTCAGAAGATGGGTCTGGCCGGCATGATTGGTGAGATGGTCATGCGCTGTGACCGGGACCTCAGTCCGCTGGCTCCAACAGACATCAATGCCATCAAGGGCCATACTGAGGCCAACTGGCGCGCTCTGGCACAAATGCTGACCGCCATCGAGGCTGGACAATTAAATGAGTCTCTGACCCTTGCCCTGCGTGATCAGGCGGCTACTAAAAATATAGCAGTTATCGGCATTACCGGTACCGGAGGTGCCGGCAAGTCATCACTCACTGACGAGTTGATCCGCCGTTTGCGGCTTGACCAAAACGACAGCTTGCGCGTCGCCGTGATCTCCATCGACCCGTCCCGGCGCAAGAGCGGCGGTGCGTTGTTGGGAGACCGAATCCGTATGAACGCAATAGGACCATGGCGCACGCAGGCACCCGCACAGGCCGAACCTGTGCAAGCCATTGGTAACCCTTTGACTGGCGCAGGGGCCGCAGGAAAGGATTCCGGCCAGCGCGTATTCATGCGCTCACTCGCCACGCGTGACTTTGGCTCTGAAATCAGCGCTGCACTACCTGATGTCATCGCCGCCTGCAAGGTGGCCGGCTTTGACCTGATCGTGGTTGAGACCTCCGGGATTGGCCAGGGTGATGCCGCGATCGTGCCGCATGTGGACGTACCGCTGTATGTGATGACCCCTGAATTTGGCGCGGCCAGCCAACTGGAAAAAATCGACATGCTGGACTTTGCGGAGTTTGTGGCGATCAACAAATTTGACCGTAAGGGCTCGCAGGATGCTTTGCGCGACGTGGCCAAGCAGGTGCAACGCAACCGCGAGGCCTGGACCACGCCGGCCGAGCAAATGCCTGTTTTCGGCACCATGGCGGCCCGTTTCAATGACGATGGCGTTACTGCGCTTTATCAGGCCCTCAAACCGCGTTTGAAGGCCTTGGGCGTTGCCCTGAACGACAAAGGCTTGCTGCCCGGTGTTGATGTCCGGCACAGTTCCAACCAGATGCCCGTGGTGCCAGCCGCCCGAACCCGCTACCTGGCTGAGATTTCTGATACCGTGCGCGCCTATAAAAAGCGTGCCCGGGAACAAGCCACTTTGGCGCGTGAAATTCAGCAACTCCATGCTGCTGCAGTGATGTTGCAAGTGGGTAAGCCGACCAAAGCGCGGGCATCTGAGGCGGCACTTGATCTGGCGCGCCAGCGTTCAGACATCCAGGATGTTGCTGCACGCAAATTGCTTGAACAATGGCCCGACATGCAAAAAGCCTATGCGGGCGACGACTATGTGGTCAAGATCCGGGACAAGGAGGTCCGTACCGTTCTCATTACCAAGAGCTTGAGCGGCACGCCCATCCGTAAGGTTGCCTTGCCTCAGTTTGAGGACCATGGCGAAATTCTCAAGTGGCTGATGCTCGACAACGTGCCAGGGAGTTACCCCTACACCGCAGGCACGTTTGCCTTCAAGCGGGAAAACGAAGACCCGACGCGCATGTTTGCCGGGGAGGGCGACGCCTATCGCACCAACCGACGCTTCAAATTGCTCAGCGAAGGCCTGCCTGCCAAACGGCTGTCCACTGCCTTTGACTCGGTCACCCTGTACGGAAACGATCCTGACCCGCGACCCGACATCTATGGCAAGGTGGGTAACAGTGGCGTCAGTATTGCCACGCTTGACGACATGAAGGTGTTGTTCGATGGTTTTGATTTGTGCAAACCCACCACCTCCGTCAGCATGACGATCAACGGTCCGGCGCCAACAATTCTGGCCATGTTCATGAATACGGCGGTTGACCAAAATATCGAGAAGTTCAAGCAAGACAACGCACGCGAACCCACCGATACCGAAACTGCCAAGATCAAGGAATGGGTGTTGGCCAATGTGCGCGGCACGGTCCAGGCCGATATTCTGAAAGAAGATCAGGGTCAGAACACCTGCATCTTCTCGACTGAGTTTTCACTCAAGGTGATGGGCGATATCGCCCAGTATTTTGTGCACCATGATGTGCGCAACTTCTACAGCG
>JBILKC010000201.1:0-5409 GCA_044376885.1 Hylemonella sp.
TCTGGTTCTGGACGGTGTAGGCACGCCCGACTTGCCTGCAGGCTGGAAGCTCCGACTGGGGGAGGCAGGCGTGCACTGGCATATCTTTTCGCCGATGGGCCGGCTCGGACTGTTGATTCCCAGAAGATGGCGGCGCCTGCATCGCAAGCTGTGTGTGGTGGATGGGGAAGTGGCTTTTTGTGGTGGCATCAACGTCATGGACGACTTGATTGATCCTAACCATGGACGACTGTCTGCACCGCGCTTCGACTTTGCGGTTAGGGTCTCAGGACCTCTGGTTCAACAGGTCCATGGCGCACTGACACAATTCTGGCTGCGCATGCAGGCTGTGGATGACACACGCAGGATTCACGTCGTGAAGGCTTGGAAAAACCTGCAGGCAGCGCTTGCCCTGTCCCGGCAAGAACCATATCCGAACACCAGCCTGCGCGCTGAGCTTGTTGGTGGTGCCAGTGCCACGCTTTTGCTGCGTGACAATGTGCGCAATCGCAGTCGTATTGAAAAGGCCTACAGACGGGCGATCGGTCATGCGAGAGTGGAAATCATCATCGCTAACGCTTATTTCCTGCCGGGTCGCAAGCTACGTCTGGGCCTGATTCATGCGGCGCAGCGCGGCGTTCGGGTGCAATTGCTTTTACAGGGACGATATGAGTACTTCATGCAGTACCACGCCGCCCGTCTGGTGTATGGCGAATTGCTGGAGGCGGGTGTCGAGATTCATGAATACGCCGCAAGTTTTCTGCACGCCAAGGTCGCAGTGATTGATGGTCACTGGTCCACAGTGGGGTCTTCCAATCTGGATCCCTTGAGCCTGCTCCTTGCCCGTGAGGCTAATTTGGTGATTGAAGATGATGCGTTTGCGTGCGAGCTGGGCCAAAGCTTAAGGCAAGCTATTGCACAAGAAGGTCGCCGGGTGGACCCCAAGGACCATGCCAAACGGCCTTGGACGCAAAGACTCATGAACCTTCTGGCTTACGCAATCATGCGAACAGCACTCTTTTTGATCGGTAAACGTTACTGAATACTTTGCATCTATTGGGCATCTAGAGAGGCCTGGTATTCGATAACCTTTTATTAGATTCACTGGTAAGATTCTTCATGTTAATGAAACGTCATGCCGCCATGAAACCAACCGACTCAGACGAGGGAACACCAGTTTCCGTCAAAATCCGCGAGCGTCTTGAGTCAGCGCGCAAGCGTTTCAACGCAAATGACAATATTGCGGACTTCATTGAACACGGTGAACTCGAAAAACTGCTCGATGAAGTGGAAATCAAGATGCAGGGCGTTCTTGAAAGCTTGGTGATCGACACCGAAAGCGACCACAATACCGGCGACACTGCAAGACGGGTTGCCAAGATGTACATCAATGAAGTTTTTCGGGGCCGTTACGTGCATGCCCCTTCAATCACCGAATTCCCAAACGCCGAGCATCTGAATGAACTGATGATCGTGGGTCCATTGACGGTTCGCAGTGCTTGCTCACACCACTTTTGTCCGGTGATCGGGAAAATATGGATCGGTGTTTTACCCAACGAGCACACCAATGTGATCGGTTTGTCCAAGTATGCCCGGCTGGCTGAATGGATCATGGGGCGGCCACAAATTCAGGAAGAAGCAGTCGTACAGTTGGCAGACCTGATTCAGGAAAAAACACAGCCAGACGGCCTCGCTATTGTGATGGAGGCCAGTCACTATTGCATGGCATGGCGTGGTGTCAAGGACATGAATAGCAAGATGATCAACTCGGTCATGCGCGGCGTGTTTTTAAAAGATCCCAACTTGCGTCGTGAATTTTTGTCACTGATTCCAAGGAGCGCCTGACATGCTGGTTCGTCTTCTTTATGCAAGCCGTGCTGTTGATCCAAGCCCGGAGGCGATTGAAAATATTCTCTTCAAATCACGACACTCCAACCCAAGCTGTGGCATTACCGGCATTCTTTGCTACGGTGGCGGTCTCTTTCTGCAGGCCATTGAAGGTGGTCGGATGCCTGTGAACGAGTTGTATGGCCATATTCAGCGAGACACTAGGCACAAGGATATTGCATTGCTGCATTACGAGGAAATCTCTGAGCGCCGTTTCGGAGGATGGACGATGGGACAGGTCAATCTGTCCAAGATCAATGCCTCCATCCTGATGAAATACTCTGCAATGCCTGAACTCGACCCCTACTCTGTCTCCGGCAAGGTTTCCATGGCTCTCCTCGAAGAACTCATGGCCACAGCCTCCATCATCGGACGTGCCTGAACCCGCAAGCTCTGCGGCTGATCTGTCTTAGCTGTGAACTCCAGACTGCTGGGATGTGACTTTTCCAGTCGTCCCTCCCGTAAAAAACCTATTGTTTTGGCATTTGGCGCATTGCAAGGCGAGCGTTTATTGCTATCAAATCTAGAGCGTATTGAGTCGCTTCAGGACTACGCGCTTTGGCTCAAGCGCAGCGAAAGCTGGCTAGGTGCTTTTGACTTTCCGTTCGGACTCCCCAGAGAACTGGTCGAGCACTTGAATTGGCCGTTGAACTGGGAAGACTGTATTCGCCATTACGCGCGTATGAGTCGGCAAGAGATCCGCAGTGTGTTCTCGGCCTTTTGTGCAGCCAGGCCCGTCGGAGGCAAATTTGCTCACCGTAAAACCGATCTTCTGTCCGGCTCAAGCCCTTCCATGAAGTGGGTGAACCCACCTGTCGCCTACATGCTCCATGCGGGCGTACCGCCTCTCATTGACGCCGGGGTTGTCATTCCTGGCTTATGGCCGAACCCGGATTTCAACGCGCAAGATATCTTTTCCGATGGCCGGTTTGCTTTGGAAGCTTATCCGGGTCTTTTGGCCCGGGAGCTGCTGGGCAACCGAAGCTATAAAAGCGATGACAAAGCGAAACAGTCCCCCGAGAGACTGATTGCCCGCAAAGATTTGATTACGGCGCTGGAACATGGGCAAACCCGACTTGGTTTGCGACTGAAACTGACCCATGCACAACGCGATCAGCTGATTGATGATCCGTCAGCAGATTCACTGGATGCAGTTTTATGCCTCATGCAGGCAGCATGGGCCAGTCAACGCGGTTTTCCCGGATATGGTTTGCCGCCAAGCATTGATCCACTTGAGGGTTGGATTGTGACGGCTGGGGTGTGAAGGTTTAGAAAACCCGTGAAATGATGGTCTCTTCCAGTTTGATGGCGAGTTGGCCGACCGCCAAGCCTGCAGGGCAGCTGGGATAACTCTGCATCAGTAACTGTCGCCGCATGATGGCTTGACGCACAGCGGGATCGGCCGGTATGTCACCCAGATGAATCAGTCGAATCGGTTTCCCAGGCTCCGGAGTTACAAAGCGGTCAAGCACCTGCTGCAATTGCACCGTAATGGCCCGGCCATCACCCAGTCGAGCCGTCTGGTTGATGATCATGCGAATGTTTTGCCGCTTTTGCTGGCCGACCAATACCTTGATGGTGGCATAAGCGTCTGTCAGGGAAGTGGGCTCGGGAGTGGCGACCAGCAGCACTTCAGATGCCAAGGATACCGCGAAGAGAACTACATCAGATATGCCGGCACCTGTATCAAGAAGGATAACGTCATACAGGCCAACCAGGCTCTTCATGATGCGCAGGAATTCATCCCGGACTTCGGGCGTGAGTCGAGAATACTCGACCATGCCAGAGCCTGCCAGCAGGACTGAAAAACCGCCGGGAGCTTTGACGATGGCTTCTTGCAGCGTTGCCTTGCCCATAAATACGTCGTGCAAAGTCAATTTAGGGTACAGGTTAAGCACAACATCCAGATTGGCAAGACCCAGATCAGCATCCAATACCAACACGCGATGCCCCCGTTTGGCCAAAGCGGCGGCCAAGTTGGCAGAGACAAAGGTTTTCCCCACACCACCTTTCCCGCTGGTCACAGCCAGGATTTTGGCTATGGGCTTGAGGGAGGTTGGAGCCGCGGCAGGAGGATTATGGGAAGGATTCAGCACGTCGGTCATTGACTGGTTCTGGGCATCGAATTGGCGGAATCGTCTGTGGAACTCTCGATCCATTTAGATTCATCCATGTTGAGGGAACCGAACAGCAGGCTCTTTTCCTCTGCGCTCACGTAAATAACGTGCGGTTGGTCGATGCGTACCTGGTTACGCCCACTGGACTTGGCCAAATAGAGTTTGGTGTCTGCGCGCTCGATCCAGAGGTCCGATGTCGAGCGCACCCAGACAGGGGCAAATGCGCCACCAATGCTGATGGTGACCTGTATCTGTTGCAAGGGCGATAGGGGGATCGAAAGGGAAGCGACCGAGAGGCGGATACGCTCTGCCACAGCCTCACCGTAACTGAACTGACAATCGGGCATCAAAACGGCAAACTCCTCGCCGCCAAAGCGAGCCAGTGTGTCCTGGGGGCGGATACACCCAGTTAAACAGCGGGCAACAGCTTGAAGCACCTGGTCCCCGGCCACATGCCCGTAGGTGTCATTGACTTTCTTGAAGTGATCTATGTCTAACATCAAGAGCAAGCAAGAATTGCCTGAGCGCGCAACCACTTCAATCTCGCGCTCTAGAACCGCGTTTAAGTGACGCCTGTTAGACAGGCCTGTGAGAGGGTCTTTGAGAGAAAGCTCGCAGAGACCGTCGATGACGCTTTGAAGATAGCCAGTTGGTGCTGCGTTTGTAGCCGGAACCAACAGAGTCTGAGCGTGGCCAAGCAAAGCCAAAGCATCATCCAGACGCAAATCACGGGGGTCTATCATTGATGAAAGGGGTGTGGACACAGCGGCGGCTATCTAAAGGTAAACAAAGTTTAACAGGTGTCCCTTGATTCAAATCACTGTAACTATGCATCAATGCCCGGTCTTTTCGGGTTGTCAACCTATGGAGGCTGTTGGCAATCAATCTGGACGTTTATTGGTGTGAGCAAACCGGGCAATCGATATGGCGTGGCAGCCTCACTTCATTCCAGGCCATTTGTCGACCGTCGAGCATCATCAGGCGGCCAGTCAGGGAAGATGATCCGAGGGCCATCAGTTTGAGCGCCTCTGCCGCCTGCATGGCACCGATGATCCCCACCAGTGGCGCAAATACCCCCATCGTGGCGCATCGTGTTTCCTCAAAACTGCTGTCTGGCGGGAATACGCAGGCATAGCATGGAGAGGCCTGCGATCGGGAATCGAATACGCTGATCTGGGCATCAAAGCGAATGGCCGCTCCTGAAACCAGAGGTTTATGCAGTTTGACACAGGAAAGATTAATGGCGTGGCGCGTTGCAAAGTTGTCGCTGCAGTCGAGCACAACATCGGCTTGCCGCACCAGACTGTCAAGAAGAGCCGCATCTGCGCGTGCCAACACGGGCGAGACCCGAACCAAAGGGTTGATGTCGGTGATCGCCTGCCTGATCGAGTTGCTCTTTGGCTGTCCAACACGGGCGGTTGTATGG
>JBILKC010000202.1:0-5404 GCA_044376885.1 Hylemonella sp.
AGCTTTGGAACAGCCACCCCAAGGTCTATCTGGACGTGGCCCGCAGCGGCCAAGCCAAGTGTCCGTATTGCGGCACGGTCTACGCCCTGAAAGCGGGCGAACACGTTGGTTCTGGCCACTAGACAACCCGCTTGGGCATCAGGCTGGCCCGGTGCCCTAAGCTGGCTCTCATGACGCCTGTTCGCTCGCTTGTTGTTGCGCCCCAGTGGATCGGGGACGCGGTGATGACCGAGCCCTTGCTCAAACGCCTTCACGCCCGTGGCGAGCAGCTCACCGTGGGTGCGCTGCCCTGGGTGGCACCGGTGTACCGGGCCATGCCGCAGGTGGCAGAAGTTATTGAGTTTCCTTTTGCGCATGGGGGCTTGCAGCTCAAAGGCCGGCGCAGTCTGGCGCGTGCGCTCAGCGGGCGGTTTGATACCGCCTATGTTTGTCCGAATTCCCTCAAAAGCGCCCTGTTGCCGTTTCTGGCCAGCATCCCCAAGCGCGTGGGCTATCTGGGCGAGGCGCGGGTGGGGCTGCTCACACACCGGCTGAAAAATCCGCCCAAAGACCGTCGCCCGCCCATGGTGGCTTTTTACTCGGCTTTGAGTGGCGACACCGATGTGGCCGCAGACCGCCCGCAACTGCACGTGTCCGCCGGGCAGCTTGAGGCGATTCTGCAACAACTGGGGCTCAGCGGCAGTTATTACGTTTTTGTGCCGGGCGCGGAATACGGCCCGGCCAAACGCTGGCCGGCGCAGCACTTTGCCAAACTGGCGCAACAACTCAGTGCGCCGGTGCTTCTGCTGGGCTCGGCCAAGGAGTCGGCCTTGTGCGCCCAGATTGCTGATGCAGCCTTGCGTTGCCACAACCTGGCTGGCAAAACCACGCTGGCCGAGGCCTTTGCCCTGATTGCAGGCGCCCGTGCGGTGATCACCAACGACAGCGGTTTGATGCATGTGGCCGCTGCGCTGGATGTTCCGCAAGTGGCTATTTTTGGGTCTTCCAGCCCGCTGCATACCCCACCGCTGAGCGACAAGGCGCGTGTGCTTTGGCTCAAGACCGACCCGACTTACCAGCCTGCACTCGACTGCGCCCCCTGCTTTGAGCGCGAATGCCCCTTGGGGCATCTGCGTTGCCTCAACGACGTCTCGACCGAGCTGGTTCTACAAAATTTATAGCAGCCAGACCAATCAGGCAAAGGGCTGGGGCATTTTCAGAGCCCTGAAGGGGCCAGCAAACCGGCAGTCAAGACCGGCCTGGTAGCAATGCGAGTGCGCTGCGGGCGCGGCATCCGGCAACGCAATATAGTTTGCAAAAAACTTGGCAAAAAATAAAGCAAATATTACAAAATAGTCATGTAAATCAAATATTTACAACAATATTTATCTTGGCATAATGACTGCATGTTTACCGAGCCACACCAGTTTGAGCCACTGCTGCCTGCAGATGCCCAGGTAGAGCCGTTGCTGGGCAAAGCCCATGAGTTGTCCCGCGCTGCGACGCAGTTGGCCGGCACACGCGTTCCTCCCGAGTTGCGTACCTTGCTGCGAAGCATGAACTCGTATTACACCAACCGCATTGAGGGGCAGCACACCCGACCGCACGAGATTGATCAGGCCCTGCGAAAAGACTTCTCAAAAGACGCCAAACTGGCCGCCAAGCAGCGATTGGCTGTGGCGCATATTGAGGCAGAAGTTGCCTTGGAGCAACGTTACGGTGGCGTCGATGCAGCCCGCGATTTGTATTCCACAGACGCGGTGCAAGTGATGCACCAGGAGCTTTTTGGCAGACTCCTCCCCCAAGACTTGATGACGGACGAAGGCGAGCCGATTGTGCCGGGCCAGTTGCGCCAGCGAGAGGTCAAAGTGGGCCAACACGTGGCTCCCGCGTTTGCCAGCGTGCCGGCATTCCTGCATCGCTGGTCCAGCTTTTATGGCGGTGTGCGCCGGGGGGAGGCTGCATTGGTGGCCATGGCCTGCGCGCACCAGCGGCTGGGTTGGGTGCACCCGTTTATCGATGGCAATGGTCGTGTCATGCGTCTTCATACCCATACGCTTTTGAGTGCGTTGGGCTACACCGGCGGCTTGTGGTCGCCCCTGCGGGGGTTTGCGCGCAGCACCGAGCGCTATTACCCGCTGCTTGCAGATGCCGACAGCCTTCGCAGGGGCGATCTGGACGGGCGCGGCAACCTGAGCCAGCAGGCCTTGATAGCCTGGGCAGACTATGTGCTGGAGGTTTGCCGGGACCAAGTGAGCTTTATGGGCAGCATGCTGGACTTTCAAACCTTGCTGTCCCGCCTGCAGGCATGCCTGGTATTTGAGTCCAAGGTTGAAAAATCGGGTGTGCGGCAAGAGTCGCTTCGTGGGTTGCACTATTTGTTCCTGAGCGGGGAAGAAATGGCACGCGGAGACTTCAAGTCCATGCTGGGCATCAGCGACAGGGCGGCCACCGATGCGCTTGGTGCGCTGGTCAAGCGAGGACTGCTCAAGTCCGATACGCCGCAAGGCAAAGTGCGCTTCGGCTTGCCGCAGCATGCACTTCGCTTTTTGTTCCCGAGCTTGTGGCCAGAGGCTGAAGCGGACGCCGCGAGTGTGAAATGACCCAAAAAGCAAACACCTCTTTGAAACTGTTTTCTAAAGAAAAGACGCTGTACTTGGTGGAGAACCCACCAAGGCGGGATTGTGGCCATACAAACGTATGGCTTTTTTTATGGCTAAATACTATGATGATGCATGATCGCAGCCAAATTCGAATGGGATGACAACAAGGATGCCGAGAACCAAGTCAAGCATCAGGTGTCGTTCCAGGACGCGGTGGCGGGATATTGACGGTGCGATTTACCTATCGGCGCAAAGTCATTCGAATTATTGGGTAGGGTATTGGCGCAAAGGAAAGGCAATTTATGAAAAAGAAGATCGTTTACACGGATGAGCCTATGGGCGACGTTGAGGTGGTCGCGGATTTTCTGCCGTCTCCTGCTGAGTTGGCATTCAAGGACGATGGCGTAAAAATTACGCTGGCCCTGAGCAAGCGCAGTGTCGATTTTTTCAAGGCTGAGGCATCCAAGCATCAGACCCAGTACCAGCGCATGATCCGGCGCTTGCTGGATTCTTACGTTGAGGCCCAAGGCTCAGTTGCCAGCCCTGTAAAACCCACAGTGCGCAAGCGCGCGCCCGTCTAGTCACGCCGCCTTGGCTAGTGCCTATTTGAGAAGGCAAGGTCATGCAAATCGGCGTCAGCGTAAGGCTTGCGCGGTATCTTGCTTCAAAAGAACAGGCTCTTTACTTGGCGGAAGACCCCACCAAGTGGGATTGTCTTGGGGGGTTTTTCTTTGCCGGAATTGCCGACGTTGCAGCCAATAACATCACATGGAGATTGACCGCATGAAAGTTATTCAAGTCACAGTTTTCTTGGCTGGTTTGATTCATGGCGCTGCTGCGCTGGCGCAAGCCCGGCCCCCATTGGCAGCAAGCCCTGCTCCAAACCCAGGCAGTTGGTGGGTAATGACATTCGCTGGAGCAAAGCTGCATGACTAACCTCAGCCTCAAGCAATTTCGCATCATGAATATCAGCGTCTGGTTGGGTTACCTGATACTGGCCGCAAATTTTCTGA
The DNA here is from genome assembly GCA_044376885.1 of Hylemonella sp. Lineage (GTDB taxonomy): Bacteria > Pseudomonadota > Gammaproteobacteria > Burkholderiales > Burkholderiaceae_C > JBEIGE01. The sequence continues at coordinate 3,596 of JBILKC010000202.1, forward strand.
GTCCTGAGTGGGCCAGCCAGCCTGTGGTCAAAGCCGCTGTGGCGGCGATGGCGCAGTGGATACCCATGCTCGACAGCATCCGGGCCATACCGGGTGTGAACGACTGGGTTCGCACCTTCTATGCCGGCGTTTGGCTGTTGGCCCCGTTCTACATCCTGTCGGGCTGGTACATGCGCAGGCAGGAATGCAGAGAGAAGAAGGAGCAGGCGAGGTCTTGTAATGATTGGATGCTCTTGATGGGTATCTTGCTTTGGTATTTGTTGGGAGGATGGATGATGCTCTACTGGCCCATCCCCGACGTCAACGGCTGGCGCGACCGCAGCGTCGCCAGCGGCATGTTTGGCATCGCTCACACGGTGTTCATTATGTGTGTCTGCTTTTTCGCTTGGGGTGCAACCGCAAGATGGATTTATGCCCGCCTGCGCTTTGGCCACGTCAACGAATACCTCGCTCAATCCCATCCATGAAATTAATTTAAGAATCAAGGAGAACCCGGATGCCACCCAAGACCCCGAGGTATGCTGGCCCACGCTGCCTTCGCTTTTGTGCGCAAACGGTCAACGTGAGCTGAAACCTAAAGATAACGAGTAGAAATGAAACTTTTGCATTCAACAGGGCAATGGGCTATCCGGCAGCTTGTTAAGCCGCTGAACGCTCGTTATGTAATTTGCCACTACATCGTTATTGCGTTCGCGCTGGTTTGCAGTGCCTGCGACGCCAACACACAAGGAGAGACATGGTTGCAACCCCCTTTAAAACCTGCGCAGACACTTGACCCTAACAGCTCATATGCGAAGAAATGGCCAGGAAAACCTTCGTTGGTAAAGCTCAAAGACAACTTGGTTTTGGCGATACCGCCGCAGCATCATCAGTTCTGGACGCAATACCACTGGCTAACTGGGCTAGACACTTCGTATAGGCCGCCCATGGCGATAGACAAATTGCCGTATGCCAAGTCAGCCGGCTTCACCATGCACATGCCGGAATACGCGGGCTACACCCCCGACAACTACCTCAAAGACTTTGACGAAAACAGGGTTGAGATTGTCCAAATATCTCCTGCCTCGATGGATCAAATGCAGCCCGGCGCAACTGGTGCCTATCCACCCAACCAGTTTGAGAGGATTTCAACAGGTCCCCATCGTGCATTCGATCCAGATAAATACGAAGAAAAGTATGGGCTGCGTTGTTACCTACAAACTGACACTGATGGGGATACGCAATATTGCTACGGGAAGCGGGATTCGAATTTCGAAGAATACCTATTTCTTGACATCACAGTTCCGCCATACCGCATCTCTACACAGTTTCCGAATATGACGACCCACTATTTCAGTCCCCGATACGGCGGACTCGAAATTGCCTGGCGCACCCACATGAACAACTTTCCACGCTGGCGCGAAATCGACGCGCAAATCTGGAAATACATAGATGCTTGGAACATTGCGCCTAAGGCTGCCCCTAAACCATCGACCACCATTACCCGCTGAATGAGGAGAGATACACCATGAGCACAACCGTTCACATTGTTTCCGATGTTTTCGATGACCAGGGCGTAGAAACTTCATACATCAGGAATCTCAACGCGGAAGGATGGATCAAGAATGCCTTCACCGTGACCACAAGGGCTGAGTCAACCACCGCCCGGGTCAGCGGCACCGGCTCTGTGGTCAACCTCTCCAAGGCCTCCGTAACCTTGGCTGATGGTGCCAGTGCAATCATCAACGGCAGCGAGCTCCAAATCAGTGTGGGTGCCAACAGCCAAACGGTCGTGAACGGTCAATTCCTGAGCATTGCGGATGCCAGCGG
>JBILKC010000203.1:0-5396 GCA_044376885.1 Hylemonella sp.
CAACTTCAGGCTGTGCTCCAGGGGCCGGGCGTCGTCGACCACCAGTTTGAGGGCTTCAAATGATGCAAGCACCGGGCCGGCTTGTGTAAGCTTGACCTTGCGTGCCACCAGGGTGCCGGATAGCTTAAGCGAGGGCTTGTCCAGAACCTCAAATGCCAGGCGCAGATCGGCGTCGAGCAGCGCGGAATGCAGCGATACCGGTAAACCCGCAGGCAGGTAACCCAGGTAAGGCTCTAGATCAAAACCTTCGGTTTTGAAGCTAAGGTCTGTCTTGTGGCTTTGCGCGAACGGTGTGGCTTGTGCAGTACTATCAAACGGACTGCCATTGAGCTTGAAAGCCAGCCGCAAGTCGGTTTTGACATCCCGTGAAGCGTCCAGATTACTTAAAAAGGGCAAGCTGAAGCTCAAGTCACGCACTTCGTGGCTGCGCTTGTTGGGTAGGTCGGCAAAGTCCAGCTTTCCGCCTGAAACCTGGAGGTTGTAAAGCGCAAAACGCGGCAGGGCTGGCTCTGGCCGGTCCGAAGGTTCCGTCAGTCTGGCCCATACATCGTCAAAATCAAAGCGGCCCGCACCCAGGTGCGTCAATGCCAGGGCCGGGCCCTCAATGCGGATTTCGTCAATCACGGGGGCCAAACGGAACAGGGATTGAAGTTCCGCATCTATATAGAGTTGTTCAATGTGCAGCAGCGGCGGCACAGCGCTCTGGTCTGCACCGCTCTGGACTGACCCACTGCGTGCAGCAACGGTGAGATCAGACACCTGCAGCTCCAGCGACCAAGGCTTGAAAGAAACCGCCCCCAGGGTGACGGACCTGCCGGTAGCCTCGGTGGCGAGCCGCTGGATCTGGCTTTTGAGTATGGACGGCAAAACGGTCCAGCCGAGCAGCCACGTCAACGCCAGGATCAGGAAACCCCACACCAGCGGGCGCAACCACGCGTTTTGGGTCATTCTATTCATCCTCATAGACTGGATTTTGAACCCTTAGGCTTGCATCGGGCGTCGAAACATGTTTAATTAAACCATCATTAAAGAATATAAAACTGATTTTATATTCTTGACTCGATATATATAGCCCCTTAGAATCCGCCCTGTCCTGGGTTTATCCCGGGGCAAGACGAACCCGCTGCCGAACCCGGCTAAGTCAGATCAACCCTCCGACCCATGAATCGGAAGCTGATCCTGATGGCGTACCCAACCCAAGCGAGGTGCCTGACCGCTGATATGGCTGAATCTTCAGCCCATCCAGGACAGGCCCTCTGCGAGAAGAGGAAGTGCTATGACAGCGTTAGACAAAGTAGAAGGTAGCCTTTCCAGGCTGACCAGACGAGTCACCCAAGGTTTTTTTCAGCTCAGCCATAACGGCTTTGCGCTGCTCGGACTTGGCGTGATGTTTGCCGTCATCGCCCTGATTGCCCAGCCGGAGCTTCGCAAGGCCAGCGAGGCTTACCTGATGGGCTGGCTGCAGGACCGTCAAGTCGAGACCCTGGGCTACGAAGAAGACGCCGGAGCGATTGACCGCACCACAGCGGCCAACCCGCACGAATTGCCCAAGCAACAAGCCGCTGTGGCCTTTTGGCTAAGCAAAAAATACCGCGTTGCGCCTGAACCCTTAAGCGCCTTGGTGACTGAGGCCTATGACCTCGGAACGCGGGTTCAACTCGACCCCACACTGATATTGGCCATCATGGCCATTGAATCGGGCTTTAACCCCTTTGCCCAAAGCGCGGTAGGCGCACAGGGCTTGATGCAGGTGATGACCAAGGTTCACACAGACAAATTTGCCGGTTTCGGCGGTAAGCTGGCTGCCTTTGATCCGGTCGCCAATCTGCGCGTGGGTGTCAAAGTGCTGCAAGAATGCATACAACGTGCAGGCTCCATCGAACGGGGTCTTCGTGCCTATGTGGGTGCCACCTCCCTGGAAGACGATGGCGGTTACACCGCAAAAGTACTGGCTGAGCATGAACGTCTTCAGCAAGTGGCAGCAGGTCGCCATGTACCCCTGATCAACCCGCCGGTCATCCCGACGGTGAGTCCTGCCAAGGCGGCTGCATCTGCGGATAATGTGGCTTTGTTGAACAATTCCTGAAACCGGGGTCTTATGGCCCCCGTCTCAGGTCACCCAAGTCACGTATTCACCGGCCTTTTCACACTTTCTTGAACTTATGTACGACCGCAATATCCTCATCGCCCAAACCGACCCGCAACTTTGGGCCGCCATTCAGGCCGAAAATGTCCGCCAGGAACATCACATTGAGCTGATTGCCAGCGAAAACTACGCCTCACCTGCTGTGATGGCCGCTCAGGGTACCCAACTGACCAACAAGTATGCCGAAGGTTATCCAGGCAAACGTTACTACGGCGGTTGTGAGCATGTGGACGTGGCCGAACAACTCGCCATTGATCGGGTAAAACAGATTTTTGGCGCTGATGCCGCCAATGTGCAGCCCCATTGCGGTGCATCGGCCAACGAAGCCGTGTTTTTGGCATTTTTAAAGCCCGGCGACACCATCATGGGCATGAGCCTGGCTGAAGGGGGTCATCTCACACATGGCATGCCACTGAACATGAGCGGCAAGTGGTTCAATGTGGTGTCTTACGGCCTGAACGCCAAGGAAGAAATTGACTACGACGCCATGGAGAAAAAAGCCCATGAAGCAAAGCCAAAACTGATTATTGCCGGTGCCAGTGCTTATTCACTGGCCATAGATTTCGCAAGGTTTGCCAAGGTGGCCAAAGACGTGGGCGCCATTTTTCTGGTGGATATGGCCCACTATGCCGGCTTGATTGCAGCAGGTGTATACCCCAGCCCGGTACCCCATGCGGATGTGGTGACGAGCACCACCCACAAGAGCCTGCGGGGGCCTCGCGGCGGCATTATTCTGATGAAAAGCGAGCATGAGAAAGCCATCAACAGCGCCATTTTTCCCGGCTTACAGGGCGGGCCGCTGATGCACGTCATTGCAGCCAAGGCGGTGGCCTTCAAGGAAGCGCTGGAGCCCGGCTTCAAGGTTTATCAGCAGCAGGTGATCAAAAATGCCCAGGTCGTGGCTGAGACACTGATCAGCCGGGGCTTGCGTATTGTGAGCGGCCGTACTGAAAGCCATGTGATGCTGGTCGACCTGCGCGCAAGCGCAACCTGGGCCCACGGCATTACCGGCAAGGAAGCCGAAGCGGTGCTGGGAAGCGCCCACATGACCATCAACAAAAATGCCATTCCCAACGACCCGGAAAAACCCATGGTTACCAGCGGTGTTCGCATCGGCACCCCGGCCATGACCACGCGCGGCTTCAAGGAAGAAGAAGCCCGTGCAACCGCCCACCTGATTGCCGATGTGCTTCACAACCCGCGTGACGAAGCAAATATTGCCGCTGTTCGGGCCAAAGTTCACGCACTGACCTCTCGTTTTCCGGTTTACAGCTAAGCATTCGGCGCACACAGGTACTATATAAATAATAGCGCTCTGTGCAAGCCGGGTAAGGGCTAAATACCTTAAACACTTAAAAACCTGGCCCGACTGTTATGAAATGTCCGTTTTGCAGCCATTCGGAATGCCAGGTCATCGAGACCCGGATTTCCGAGGACGGCGACTTTATCCGCCGCCGCCGCCAGTGCGGCGCGTGTGACAAACGCTTCACCACTTACGAGCGCCCTGATGTCAATTACCCGGCCATCGTTAAAAAAGACGGGCGTCGAATTGAGTTTGAACGCGTCAAGCTGCTGGCATCCATGAACCTGGCCCTGCGCAAGCGTCCGGTGAGTACCGAGCAGATTGACAGCGCCATCGAGCGCATTGAGGAAAAACTCCTCAGTCTGGGCCTACGTGAGGTACCCTCGGCCCGCATTGGTGAACTGGTCATGCGTGAACTCAAAAAACTGGACAAGGTGGCTTATGTGCGCTTTGCCAGTGTCTACCGCAGCTTTGAAGACATAGATGAGTTCAAAACGCTGGTCGATGAGGTCAGAAAGTAGCCTGTACGATTATTTGTTCCAGCAGGTCGCTGCATCGCCTGCGCTCTGGCCTTTCACACCCAGGTTGGTGATGGACAGGCTACCGCACAGGGCATCTGTCCAGCCGGTGGGGGTGGCGGTGAGGGTAAAGGAAGTGGCGTCTACTGAACTCAAGGCGATGGCGTATCTGGCACCACCTTCTTTGGGTGACACCTGCAACCAGGCCGCAAGCGCGGGCGGGTTGTTTGCCGCATCCACGTATTTGAAGTTGACGGCCCGGTAGCGCTCCATGAACTGCGCACCTTCGAGCAACACCGTTTTGGCATTGGCCCGGTAGCCGCGCTCCAGATACTGGTTGTAAGCAGGCAGCGCAAGGGCTGAGAGGATGCCGATGATGGCCACCGTGATCATCAGCTCGATCAGCGTAAAGCCCCGGAATTTGTGCACATCATTCATGGCGGTATCTCCTTTGAAAGGCACTCAGGCAACGTACTACTTCAGCTGACGCCAGACCTGGCGTGAAGTCGGTGCAGCCACGGCTTGCTTGACCATCTTGATGCTCAGCAGCTGCGTCTGACCAACCATACCGTTGATGCTCGTGGACAACTGGCCCCCCACGCTGGCTGCATAGCTCCTGGTGGGGTTCGATTGATGAAAGACTGTCTGGCTGATGTAAAGCGCCGAGTCCCGGCCCTCGGAGAGCACAACACCGCCGCGCAGAGAACCCCCGGTAACCTTGATGGAGTTTTGGGTCAGCTGGTCAAACACCTGGCTGTATCCGCCGGTCAAAGCATCAATGCCAGTAATCCAGACGTCCAGCCCCGCGAGACAGGGATCTGTGCCCGGCACGATGGAGGAAAACAGGAGCGCATCGACCTTGCCCTGGAGGGTAAAGCGCACAGGCGGCGCAATGACCCTCTCGCCCACTGCAACGTGGGTTCCGGTGAACTCCAGCTTCCACCCCTTCATGCTGCCCGCCAACAGATACCAGGGGGTTGACACGGATGAGGTTGTGCGTGAGTCAGATGCAGGACTTGGCATGCTGATGGTTTGAGCATTCAATTTGGTCTCGGTCACGGCCGGCGCGGAATTCGAGGCCCAGAGCAAATCATCGTAAATGCCATACACGGCCTGTACGCCGGTGCTGGTTGCATCGGTCGCGTTCAGGTAGGAGCCGGTGCCGAAGTAAATCATTTTCCCGCCGGCGGGTGTGTTGGCGCTGACGGGCGAGTCACCCACGATGATCTCTGCGGTGATGGGTCGCGGGGCGGGTGATGTGGGGGTTGAGTAGACCAGCGCCGCAGTTGAGGGCCAGCTTGCGATGCTGCTCCCGGACAGGTCAAAGCGCCAGAGATTGCCTTTGTAATCGGCCCCGTAGACATAGTCGATGGTGTCCTTGTTCCCCCCTGAAGACAACACAACCGCTGTATTTGCAAGACCGTTGGCG
>JBILKC010000204.1:0-5362 GCA_044376885.1 Hylemonella sp.
AGCACCATACCGGCCTCAAAACGTTCTTCAATGAAGTAATTGAACTGTGCCTTCTTGTTGTCGGCAATGCGCGAAGATGTATCGGGTTTTTTGGCCATGTTTTTCAAATAAGGGCTCATGGCAAACTTACAATTGCCTGGGCTGCGGCGATTGCCAGAGCCTCATTCTATGAAAACTGTCAATAAGTCTGTTTTGATCTGGTACAGCCCCCGGGAAATGTACGATCTCGTCACGGATATCGATGCGTATCCAAAATTTCTTCCCTGGTGTGACCGCGCCAAAGTGATTGAGCAAGATGCGCTAGGCGCGTTGGCTGAGGTGGGAATTTCTTTTGCAGGTATCCATCAAACCTTCGTGACGCGCAACACGCATATCCAGGATCAGGAAGTCGCTCTGCAGCTGGTCAAAGGCCCGTTTTCCAAACTCGAGGGGCATTGGCGCTTTTTACCTGTGGGCGATGGTCAACAACGCGCTTGTAAAGTCGAATTGAGCTTGAATTACGGTTTTTCAAGCAGCACCATGGCCAAACTGATAGGCCCTGTCTTTGACAAAATTGCAGGCACCTTGGTAGAGGCTTTTGTCAAGCGTGCCCAACAGGTCTACGGCGAATAGCATGGCGCTGACAGTGACGCTGGTCTACTGCCCCATGCCCAGAAAGATCCATGAGGTCGCGTTAAGCCTGCCGGATGGCGCGACAGTTCAGATGGCTCTGCATGCCTCTGGCATCGGAGATTTATTTCCCGAGCTGAATCTGTTGACCTGCACGGTAGGTATTTGGGGCCGCAAGTGCGATCACACACAGGTCTTGCGTCACCTTGACCGCGTGGAAATTTACCGCAAGCTACAGGTTGATCCAAAAATAGCCCGTCGGGAACGTTTTTCAAAGCAGGGCGTTAAACGGGCCGGTTTGTTTGCCAACAAGCGATCAGGTGCGAAAGCCGGTTACTGAGCAGGATACGGCTGTTATTTGCAATCGGCGTCGATGATGTTTTGCAAGCGCTGCGTTTCTTCCGCACGCGCCGCACCCTCTAAAAACTCACGTTCGGCATTGGCATTGGTTCGGGAGATCCTTAAGCCGGCATCGAGGCCAGACTTGGCTAGACGGGCCCGTTGACAGCTTTCTGCTTGCGCCATGACATAACGCTCACCCTCAGACTTGCGTCTGTTTGCCTCTGCCTCCACTGCCTGTTTCTTCCTCTCCAATAACACTTTGTCTTCACCGGCAGGCTTGGCGGCCGAGCGTGATGGCGAAGAGCCATCGGATGTGATTGCTGAGGGTGCTGGTTCGTTAGCTCCCCGGCGAGGTTTTGGCTGCGTCAGGATATTTTTTTCGGGAACCTCTGATGGTGGTGCCCGATCACTGAAAACCCTTTGCCCGTCCTTGTCAATCCATTGCCATTGAGCCATGGCCGCGAAGCAGGTCACACAAACCAAGCCTGCAACTAGGAGTTTGACAATGTACATGCCGTCAGTTTAGCGAGCGTAATAACGGTTGCAAGTCCGATGGACACCGGATGGGCCTGCCAGACAGATAAATTTGAAAGCTACAATTCTGAATTTGGAGCTTTAATATGCGCCTTCTCGGTAAAGCGCTCACCTTCGACGACGTGTTGCTGGTGCCAGCGTTCTCCCAGGTTCTTCCCAAAGACACCTCACTCGCGACCCGTTTTTCCCGCAATATTCGCCTGAACTTGCCCCTGGTGTCTGCTGCCATGGACACCGTGACAGAAGCCCGACTGGCGATTGCCATCGCCCAAGAGGGTGGCATCGGGATCGTGCATAAAAATTTCACCCCAGCTGAGCAAGCAGCTCAGGTTTCCAAGGTCAAGCGATACGAAAGCGGCTTGTTGCGCGATCCGGTGGTCATTACCCCGAGCACCACAGTCAGAGCCGTCATGGCCTTATCAGATCAACTGGGCGTCTCCGGATTCCCCGTGTGTGAAGCCGGCAAAGTGGTCGGCATTGTGACCGGCCGTGACTTGCGGTTTGAAACCCGCTATGACCAGCCGGTCAGGGAGATCATGACCCCCCGCGAGCGTCTCATTACCGTACCCGATGGGACTACGCCTGAAGCCGCCAAGGCCCTGCTGAACAAATACAAGCTTGAGCGCCTGCTGGTTGTCAATGAGGCTTTCGAGCTCAAAGGTCTGATCACCGTCAAAGACATCACCAAGCAGCTGAATTTTCCCAACGCAGCCCGCGACAGCACAGGTCGTCTGCGTGTCGGTGCTGCCGTAGGCGTGGGCGAGGGCACCGAGGAGCGGGTTGAGGCTTTGGTCCGAGCCGGTGTGGATGCCATTGTTGTGGACACGGCACACGGGCACAGCAAAGGGGTGATTGATCGCGTGCGCTGGATCAAACAGAATTACCCGGATATTGATGTGGTGGGTGGCAATATTGCCACCGGTGCTGCAGCCTTGGCACTGGTCGAAGCCGGCGCTGATGCAGTCAAGGTGGGGATAGGCCCGGGCAGCATCTGCACCACCCGCATTGTGGCCGGGGTGGGTGTACCCCAGATCATGGCCATTGACAATGTGGCAACAGCCTTGCAAGGCACAGGGGTGCCGCTGATTGCGGATGGCGGCGTGCGTTACAGCGGTGATATTGCCAAAGCCGTTGCCGCGGGCGCTGGGACGGTGATGATGGGAGGCATGTTCGCCGGAACCGAAGAAGCCCCTGGTGAGATCATTCTGTTTCAGGGACGCAGTTATAAAAGCTACCGAGGCATGGGGTCGATCGGTGCCATGCAGCAAGGCAGTGCAGACCGCTACTTTCAGGAGTCCACCAGCGGCAACCCCAATGCAGACAAGCTGGTTCCCGAGGGTATTGAAGGACGTGTGCCATACAAGGGCTCAGTGGTGGCGATTCTTTTTCAAATGGCCGGTGGTTTGCGTGCCAGCATGGGTTATTGCGGATGCCCAACCATCGAAGACATGCAAAACCGTGCTGAATTTGTTGAGATTACATCGGCAGGTATCCGTGAAAGTCACGTCCATGACGTGCAGATCACCAAGGAAGCACCGAACTACCGGGCAGACTAGATTTACCCCATTTTTATGCACCAGAAAATCCTCATCCTTGACTTCGGCTCCCAAGTCACCCAGCTGATTGCCAGGCGCATTCGCGAAGCGCATGTGTTTTGCGAGGTACACCCTTGCGATGTTTCGGACGACTGGGTCCGTGCTTATGCCAAAGATGGCAATCTGAAAGGCATTATCTTGTCTGGCAGCCATGCCAGCACTTATGAGGCAGAAGACCTGCGCGCGCCCAAGGTGGTTTACGAGCTTGGCATTCCGGTGCTGGGTATTTGCTATGGCATGTTCACCATGGCGGTGCAGCTGGGTGGCCAGGTGGCTCCAAGCCACAAGCGCGAGTTTGGCCACGCCGATGTGCGTGCCCATGGCCACACCCAGTTGCTGGACGGTATTCAAGACTATGCCACTGCCATTGGCCACGGCATGCTCAAGGTCTGGATGAGTCATGGCGACAAGGTCACAGAGTTGCCCCCGGGCTTCAAGCTCATGGCTAGTACCGACAGTTGCCCGATAGCCGGCATGGCGGATGAAGCGCGGCGCTTTTATGGGGTTCAGTTTCACCCGGAGGTAACGCATACCCAGCGGGGCGCTGCCATCCTGGAGCGTTTTGTGCTGGAGATTTGTGAAGCCCGTCCCGACTGGATCATGGGTGACTACATCACCGAGGCAGTGCAATGCATACGTGCGCAAGTGGGGCAGGAAGAGGTCATCCTGGGTCTGTCCGGCGGTGTGGACTCCTCAGTCGCTGCGGCCCTGATTCACCGCGCCATTGGTGACCAGTTGACGTGCGTTTTTGTCGACCACGGACTTCTGCGCCTCAATGAAGGCGATATGGTCATGGAGATGTTTGTTGGCAAACTGCATGCCCGGGTGATCCGTGTGGACGCTGAAGCCCAGTTTCTGGGCCATCTCAAGGGCATTGATGACCCTGAAGCAAAACGCAAAATCATAGGCCGTGAGTTTGTAGAGGTCTTCAAAGCCGAAGCAGAAAAGCTCAAAAACGACCACGCCCGTCATGTGGCCTGGCTGGCGCAGGGCACCATATACCCGGACGTGATCGAGTCCGGCAGTGCCGGCAACAAGAAGGCCGTGACCATCAAGAGCCATCACAACGTGGGTGGCCTGCCGGCACAGTTGGGACTGAAGTTGCTGGAGCCGCTGCGCGAATTGTTCAAAGATGAAGTGCGTGAGCTCGGGGTAGCCTTGGGTTTGCCCTATCACATGGTTTACCGGCACCCCTTTCCGGGGCCCGGTTTGGGCGTGCGCATATTGGGTGAGGTTAAAAAAGAGTATGCCGACCTTCTGCGCCGTGCCGATGCGATTTTTATTGAAGAACTGCGCAACTTCATAGACCCCCAAACCGGCAAGAGCTGGTACGACCTGACCAGCCAGGCCTTTACGGTCTTTTTACCGGTGAAAAGCGTGGGTGTGATGGGAGATGGCCGCACCTATGATTATGTTGTGGCGCTGCGGGCCGTGCAAACCAGCGACTTCATGACAGCCGACTGGGCCGAATTGCCTTACGCGCTGTTAAAGAAAGTCTCAAGCCGCATCATCAACGAAGTGCGTGGCATCAACCGGGTGACCTACGATGTTTCAAGCAAGCCACCGGCGACGATTGAGTGGGAGTAGCTGGTTTCGCGATCTCGTAAAAAGGTCTCTTAAAATCAACGGTTTACGTATCTCCATCAACTATCAGCGATACATGATCAACAGCTTGAAAAATGCAGTTCAAGCCGTTGGCCTGGCCAGGAATTTCACCCAGTGACCGCTCCATCCCGGAAAAATGGATCAAGTCCAGTTTGACGGTAAATCTGACGGTAAAAATTTGCGGCACTACGGCTCGCGAAAATTTACCGTCACTTGAATTCCCGGCCTGACGGTAGAAATCTGGACGGAAATTGCATAGAAATCATGGGCTTACAGCTTTCCGAGCCTGCGAGTTGGCGTGACGGTAAAAGCGGTGGATCGTTGATGTCCCAAGCAGGGGGTAAGTCTCTCGATGTGCGGCCAGGCGCGGAGGGAGGTTGCCCTTGACCTGCCGCTTGTCAGCGGTTCGAGCTGACTACGAGGTCCGATCTACTCTTGGCGACCGTTCAGTTCGGACGCGCACGAAGAGTCCCTGGCTACGGGTTCTTGAATGCCCGCAATGCGCTGGACAGCGGCCGCACTGGCAAGAGAGGTGGCGGGCAGCAGCCGGCCTATTCTGTTGAAAAACTCCCCAGAAATTTGGAACCAATCGAAGGTCTGCATGTCTTAGTTTTAGACGGAGGTGCAGGCCATGATGGGTCAGACAGCGAACCAAGATCAGCTCTTCTACGCATTCA
>JBILKC010000205.1:0-5360 GCA_044376885.1 Hylemonella sp.
CCAAATTGTTGGGCCTGATCTCCCGTGTCTGCGAGGCTGACCAGCTCAATGGGCTGCTGGAAGAGTACACCAGCGCCCTTGCGGCCAACGCACCGCTGACGGTGCAGGCTGGCAAGGCGATTACGGCTGAAATCATGAAACCGTCTGCGGACCTGGACCGTGAGCGGTGCCAGTCACTGATCAAAGGTTGCTTTGAGAGCGAAGACTATGCCGAAGGTCGAAAAGCCTTTATGGAAAAAAGAAAGCCTGTCTTCAGGGGCGTTTGAGCCGTCTGCAGGCGCTGTTGAAATGTAAACCTACAAAGGATGATCGGATGAAATCGTATTGGATGCAGGTCAAAGAGGGTAAAGCTCAGCTTGAGCTGCGGGATATTGACACTCCCCAGCCGGGGCCCCAGCAGGTACTGGTTCGGGTGCATGCCGCTGGCTTGAACCGGGGCGAGTTTATTTTGGGTCACGGACTCCATGGCGCAGGCGGTGCCGCCAAGGCCGTTGGCATGGAGGCTGCAGGCGAGGTGGTGAGCTGCGGCGAGGGTGTTCATCATGTCAAGCCGGGCGACCGGGTCATGGGCCGTTGCCCTGGCGCATTTGCGCACTATGTCTTGATGGGCGCGCGGGAGATCATGCCCGTGCCTGATGGCCTGAGTATGGAAGAGGCGGCCAGTATTCCCTTGGCGTTTTTGGTGGTCTACGACATTCTGGTTCAGCAAGGCCATCTCAAAGCGGATGAGTGGGTGCTGGTCACCGGTGCTTCTTCAGGCGTGGGTGTTGCCAGCATTCAGCTGGCCAAGGCCATGGGCGCAAAAGTCATCGGCACATCCGGTTCTGCCGCGAAATTGGAAAAGTTGAAATTGCTGGGCCTGGATCTGGGCATCTGCACCCGCAAGCCGGATTTTCTGGACGCTACCGTCTCGGCCACACAAGGCAAGGGCGTTAACCTGGCTGTCAACAGCGTGGGAGGCTCCGTGTTTGCCGAGTGTGTACGCGCGCTGGCTTTTGAAGGGCGTCTGGCCACGGTGGGCTATGTGGATGGTGTGCTCCATGCAGACATGGATATTGAAGCCCTGCATGCCAAGCGATTGACCCTGTATGGCGTGTCCAACAAGCTGCGCACCCCTGAGCAGCGTGCCCAGGGCCTGCCGGGCTTTATGGCCGATGTGCTGCCACTGTTTGCAGCAGGGAAGATCAAGCCGGTTATTGATCAGGTTTTTGCTTTCGATGAATTGGCGCAAGCAAAATCCCTGATGGAGTCAAACGCCCATTTGGGGAAAATTGTGTTGCGTGTGTTGCCCTGACTTTGGGCTGATCAAATCCGGCTATATCAAATTTTTACTGAGATTGTTTTATGAAGAACGTGTACCTGCTTGCCGCTTCACTGGTTATGGCCCTGGGCCCTGCCCAGGGTTTTGCCCAGACCTCTGCCTACCCCAACAAACCCATCAAACTGGTGGTTGGTTTTGCTCCCGGTGGCGCTGCAGACTATGTGGCGCGCACCGTGGGTGATTCACTGGGGCGCGCACTGGGCCAGCCCATCGTGATCGAGAACCGGGCCGGTGCCGGCTCCAGCATTGCCGCCGAGGCCGTTGCCAAGGCCGCGCCCGATGGCTACACCGTGCTCATCGCCAGCCCCAGCAGTATTTCTGTGAATCCCGCGCTCAATCCCAAGCTGGGCTACACGCCGCGTGACTTTCTTGCCGTGAGCAAAGTGACCAGTTCTCCATTGGTGATTGCCGCCAGTCCGGCCAGTGGCATCACTTCTGTGAGCGATTTGATCGCCCGTGCCAAGAAAGCGCCGGGTACCTTGAACTACGCCACTTCGGGTAATGGCTCGGCACCGCATCTGGGTGCCGCCCTGTTCAGCCAGATTGCCGGCGTGGAGATGGTGCATATCCCGTTCAGGGGAGGCGGTCCTGCGATTCAGTCCGTCATTGCCGGCGATACGCAGCTCACCTTTGGCACTCCACCTTCGGTATTGCCCATGGTCACAGCCGGTCGTCTGCGTGGACTGGCGGTGAGCACCCGTGAGCGTACAAGCCTGGTGCCTGATTTGCCCGGCATGAAAGAGGCAGGGCTGCCAGACTACGCCATTGAGTTCTGGTACGGTTTTTTTGTTCCAGCAGGAACACCTGCGCCGATCATCAAAAAGCTTTTTGATGCAACCCAGCAGGCCTTGCAACAGCCTTCGGTTAAAGCGGCACTTGCCCGTGAAGGAACCGAGGTGTCCTTGTCTTCATCGCCAGAGAACTTCACGGCTTTCCTGGCTGAAGATGCGAAATTCTGGGGAAAACTGGTGAAGGATGCGGGCGTCAAAATTGACTGAGCAGCAGATTCGCAACTTTGCCCAGAACGTTTAGTCGGCGCGGTCTCGAATTGGCACCAAGCAAGCGAGCCGGCTGGTTCAGGCGGCTCGAATTTGCGACTGATAAGTCTCCCGCAATTCGCGCTTGAGTACTTTCCCAATTGCACTGCGGGGCAGTTCTTCCAGTTGATTCAAGCCCGACAAGCGCTGTGTCTTGCCCACCCGGGAGTTCAGCCATTCCAGCATGGCCTGACTGCTGGTTGTCGCTTCGGGCTTTGAAACCACGAACGCCACTGGGGTTTCACCCCAGGTGTCGCTGGGCACACCAACCACGGCGCACTCATGCACATCCGGATGCAACTTGAGTTCAGCCTCCAGATCACTGGGGTAGATGTTGAATCCACCCGAAATGATCATGTCCTTTTTGCGGTCAAACAGGGTTAAAAAGCCCTGCTCATCAAAGCGGCCGATATCACCCGTGCGGATAAAGCGCTTGCCCTCGGGATTGAACCATTCTGCCTCGCGGGTTTTTTCAGGTTGCCGGTGGTAACCCTGCATCATGCCTGCCGAGTGACCAACAACTTCCCCAGCCTCGCCGGTGGTAACTTCCTTGCCTTGCTCGTCAATGAGCCGGATGTCATGACCTGCTGCGGGTTGACCCACGGTGTGCAGTTTTCCGGTGTGGCGGTGGGCTTCCAAAATACAGGTTCCACCGCCCTCGGTCATGCCGTAAAACTCAACCAGACCGCCGGGCCAGCGCTGGAGCACATCCGCCTTGAGCGTTGCCGAGAAGGGGGCGCTGGTTGAAAACTTCATGAAGAAGTGACTCAGGTCAAAGGTGTCAAACTCGGGTCGCGCCATGATCCTTTGGTACTGAACAGGAACCAGCATGGTGTGGGTGATCTGCCTGGCTTGCGCCAGTTTCAAATAGGCCAAAGCCTCAAATTTCGGCATCAGCACAATGCTCCCGCCAAACGCGATGGCCGGGAAAAAAACAACCAGCGTCGTGTTGGAGTACAGCGGTGTGGACAAAAGGGTGCGGCTTTGGGGGCCATAGCCATATGCAGCACCGCGACGCACATGGGCCCAGCGCATGCCATGCGGCTGCACGATGCCTTTGGGTTCACCGGTCGTGCCGGACGAGTAAATGATGTTCAGAGGATGCGCCGGGCCAATCGGGGTTGCCTCAGGTCTGGCGTGTTGTTGGGGCAGCCACTCGCTCAGAGGAATACCTGCGCCAGAGCCATCCAGCGCAATGCGAATGAGACTGGGCTTCCATTGCGAATTCAACGAAGTGGATGAAGCCATATCGGTGAACAGCAGTCGGGCACCCGAATCTTCGAGCATACGTTGCAAGATAAGCTCAGGCGAACCCGGTGCCAGTGGGGCAACGACGATGCCGGCCCTCAGCGCGCCTAAAAATACGGCGGCGTAAGTGACAGAAGAGGTGGCGCAAATCGCTATTGATTCCCCGGGGACCAGTCCTGCAGCTTGCAAGCTGGCTGCAATGCGGTCCATGAGCGCATCAAGTTGCCCATAACTCAGGGAAGTGTCCGGGTCAGTCAGTGCAAGCCGTTGGGGCTCGTTGCGGGCGTGCGCGTCAATCAGGTCGGGAATGAGCGCAAATTCAAGCTGGGTGATATCCATCATAGGTACTCAATTCTCGCCGGGCGTGTCCATTTTCACGGGCGCAGTATGCATCGGTGAATTGAAAATCCGGTAATTCACTATCGGAGCGCTGGTGTCGTCGAATGAACACCCCAGCGCCAGGGTTCCCTGTGCCAGCAACGCGCATTCCTGGCGACGCAAGGCAAGCACCGAATCGCTGCCTGAAAATCGGACCCAGGTGCCAAAACTGCTGATGTCTTCAAGGAAGAACGCATCGCCGTAAAGTTTGATTTTGGTGTGCAGGCGTGAAACGCGCGGGTCTTTCACAAGAAACTGTGCGTCATTGCCCCGGCCTAAAAATATCGGTAGGTCATCCGGGTAGAAGGTCATGCTGACGTTCTGGCAGGACAGTTCAAGATGAACGCTGGGCGGGTGGCCCCCAGTACCGTAGGCTTCTATGTCCGGCTGAACGGTCAGGAGCTCAGGTAATTCATCTTCCTGCCATTCGATGCGGTACACCGGTAGTTGTTCACTTTTACCGCGCAAATTCATGGGGCCGAGATGCCTGCTTTGCACCTGGATGCCAGGCGCCAGCGCTTCGATGACAGCCTTGGTCGCGAAAATCTGATCGGCTCCGGAAAGGTCGCTCAACCGGGAGGCGACATTGACAGCGTCTCCAAAACAATCGCCATCCTGCAGCACCACATCCCCGCGCGCCAGGCCCATTTTGATTTGCATCTTCAGGTTGTCCGGCCAGCTGGCGATGCGTTTGGGGTGAAGGCGTTGAATGTCTATGGCTGCTTGAACGCAGGCAGCGTTGTCGTCGAAAGACATGAGCACACCGTCACCGAGGTACTTGATCACCCGTCCGCCGCGGGCTTCGCAGATCTGACCCATCCACTGGGTGGTGCGCGAGACCACTTCAGCCGCTTTGCTGTTGCCAAGCGATTCGAAAATCCCGGTGCTTCCTGTCAGGTCTGCAAAAACAATGGTGACTTCGGACATGGGCTTTGGCGGAAGATCTAAAGCATGTATGGGTTATTATCGCCGCGCTTCACTCTCACAGTCCATCGCTTTGCCTGCGCTTTCTGATCTCTCCCATGACCTCTTACACCGTACGACCTGCAACTCCAAAAGACGCCAACGCAGTCGCCGAGATTCATGCAGCCGTTGCAAAAACGCCTAAACGCCTGGATATCTGGCGAGATGCCATTGAATATGGCGAGCCCCAGGTGGTGGTGGTCCTGGAGGGGGGCACCATCATTGGTTTTGCCGGGTTTGACCGGTCCCGGGATCCGGGCAGCAAAAATACCGTGGGTGAGCTTTGGGCCATCTATGTATTGCCCAGCCACTGGGGAACCGGTGCAGGCTTGATGCTGTGGGACGCTGCGCGTGAAGGTCTGGAGGAAGAGGGCTGTACCCAGGTGACTGTCTGGGTGCCTCTGAGCGAGGAT
>JBILKC010000206.1:0-5356 GCA_044376885.1 Hylemonella sp.
CTCCACAAGGTCATAACCCAAGCCCTTGACTATCTGATCAACAATTTCCTGCAGTGCCACGGCCGCCACCCACACATCCTTAAAAATTCAACCCACTGAAAACGACAGACCAAAAAAAACGGGCGGTTTGAACCCGCCCGTTTGGTCGTGAAGCGCAAATTGTATCCGAAATTGGCCTTAAAGCCTTGTATTTAAAAGGATTTATCCTGCCGAGGACAACAAAATACGGGTGTAAGGGTGCTTGGGATGATCAAGAATATCGCTCAGTGAGCCGGATTCAAGAACCTCGCCCTCTTTCATAACGATGACGTGGTGGGCCATGGCCCGTATGACGTCGACATCATGGGTGATCAAAAGATAACTCAGGCCTTTGTTGAATTGAAGTTGCTGAAGCAACTCAAGCACCTGCTTCTGAATGGTGACATCCAGCGCACTGGTGGGCTCATCGAGAATCATCAACTCAGGCTCAACGATCAGGGCCCGCGCAATGGCAATGCGCTGGCGTTGACCACCGGAGAACTCATGGGGGTAGCGCTGCAAAATTCCCGGGAACTGGTCCTCACTCAGGCCCACTTCACCGAGGGCTGAAAGCACCTTCTGTTGGCGCGCTGTCAAGGAAAGCGACGCCGCATGGACCGATAGACCCTCACCCACGATTTCCTCCACCGTCATGCGCGGTGACAGGGATGAAAATGGATCCTGAAAAACCACCTGGACAACTTGACGCAAGTGACGGTTTGAATTGGCGTCTTTATTCCACATGGCTCCGGCCACCCGCAGTTGACCTTCAAAGGGCATCAGCCCCAGAGCAGCCAGGGCAAGTGTGGATTTACCGGAGCCCGACTCTCCCATTACGCCCAGGGTTTGTCCTTTGCGCAAAATGAAATCAGCCCCCTTGACCGCAACAAATGCCCCGCTTTTGAACCACCCCGCCAGGCCAGGCAATGGCGTGGGGTAACTCACTCGCAATTGTTTGGCTTCAAGCAGTACCTTGGATTCATCAGCGCCTGAAACCCTGTTGTCTCGCGCTGGACGGCTGTCAATCAACCGCTTGGTGTAATTGTGCGTGGGGTTGGAGAAAACCTCAGCAACCGGCCCCTGCTCAACAATCAAGCCGTTTTCCATGACGATCACCCGGTCTGCAAACCGCCTCACCAGATTCAGGTCATGGGTAATCATGAGTACCGACATACCGTTTTTTTCTTGCAGACGACTCAAGAGGTCAAGAATCTGCGCCCTCAGGCTCACATCAAGTGCCGTGGTGGGTTCGTCAGCGAGCAACAAGCGCGGTTGGCAGGCGATGGCCATGGCAATCATGGCGCGCTGGCGTTGGCCGCCGCTGAGCTGGTGGGGGTAAGACTTTGCGCGGCGCTCTGGTTCGGGTATACCGGTTTCCGCAAGCGCCTCAATGGCCTGCGCAATGGCCTGTTTTGGCTTGATGCCCCGTTTGAGTTCCAGCACTTCGGCAATTTGTTCGCCCACGGTCATCAGGGGGTTGAGCGCCGTCATGGGCTCCTGGAAGATGAAAGAAATATCCTGACCGCGGATGCCGCGCAGTTTTTGCTCTGAAATTGAGAGCATATTATTGAATATCTGCGAGGGCTCAGGCTCGAAAAAGTTAATGGTGCCAGTCACCTCTGCTTGTGGCAGCAAGCGCAACAGGCTCATGGCGGTGACTGTTTTGCCGGACCCCGATTCACCCACCAGGGCCAGTTTCTCGCCAACATTGACAGAAAAGTCGATGCCGTGCACCACTTCCTTGCCCCCGAAGGCCACCCGAAGGTCGCGAACATCCAGCAGCGTCATGGCTTGTCAGCCTTTCGGGGGTCCAGGGCATCGCGCAAGGCATCTCCCATGAAGGTCAGCAACAACAGGGTCACGACCAGCACGGCAAACGTCGACAGCGAAATCCACCAGGCGTCAATGTTGTTTTTCCCCTGGGCCAGTAGCTCTCCCAAAGAAGGGGTGCCAGGCGGCACACCCAGGCCTAGAAAATCCAGCGAAGTCAGGGCCAGGATGGCGGCACTCATCCGGAACGGTAAGAACGTGACAACAGGTGTCATGCTGTTGGGGAGTACATGTCGCCACATGATCTGCATGCTGGACAGACCCATGGCTCGGGCTGCCCGAACATAGTCAAGCTGCCTGTTACGCAGAAACTCTGCGCGGACATAGTCAGACAGTCCCATCCAGCCGAAAAGGCTGAGCAATACCAAGAGCAAACCCAGACTGGGGTCAAACATGGCAGCAAAGATGATCAGCAAATAAAGCTCGGGCATGGAGCCCCAGATCTCTATAAAACGCTGGAAGAACAGATCTGTTTTACCGCCATAAAAGCCCTGAATGGCACCGGTCAGAATGCCCAGAAAAACACCGATCACGGTCAACGCCAGGGCAAAAAGCACCGAGATCCGGAATCCGTACAGCAGCCTGGCCAGCACATCCCTGCCCCGGTCATCCGTGCCCAGCCAGTTGTCCCGTGAGGGACCAGACGGATTGGGCTCTTTCGCAAAATAATTCAATGTGCTGTGGTGGTAGGGATTGAGCGGGTAAATCGCAAAGTTGCCTGGTTTTTGGAATTGCTGCTGGATAAAGGGATCCAGAAAATCTGTGGGGGTCTGAAAATCGCCGCCGAAGGCAGTCTCAGGAACACTGCTGAGTATTGGCAAATACCATTGCCCGTTGTAACGGGCCACCAGCGGCTTGTCGTTCGAAATCAGCTCAGCACCCAGACTCAAGACGAACAGCAGGCAAAAGATGAGCCCGCTCCAATACCCCAGACGGTTGCGCCTGAAACGCAGCCAGGCCCTGCGGGAGGGGCTTAAAGACAGACCGGCAGATTGGGCAGGGTTAGTCAAATTTCACCCTTGGGTCTACCCAGATGTAGCACAGGTCTGAGATCAACTTGGTCACCAGTCCGATCAGGGTAAACAAATACAAGGTACCCAAAACCACGGGGTAGTCACGGCGCATCACCGACTCATAAGACAAAAGACCCAAGCCGTCCAGTGAAAACAGGGTTTCAATCAACAGCGAGCCGGTAAAAAAAGCGCCAATAAACGCAGCCGGAAAGCCCGTCACGATCGGAATAAGGGCATTGCGAAAGACATGTTTCCACAGCACCCGGCGCTCGATAAGTCCCTTGGCGCGCGCGGTCAGCACATACTGCTTGCGGATTTCCTCCAGAAAAGCGTTTTTGGTCAGCATGGTGGTCACCGCAAAAGCGCCCAGCACGCTGGCGGTAATGGGCAGGGCAATGTGCCAGAGGTAGTCCACCACCCGGGCACCCCAACTCAAACTCTCCCAATTGCTCGATGTCAGCCCACGCAAAGGAAACCACTGCAACTGTCCGCCAAAAATAACCAGCAAGGCCACGCCCAGCACAAAGCCGGGGATGGCATAGCCCACCAGCACAAGCAGGGTGGTCAAGGTGTCAAAACGTGTACCCGAGCGGACGGCCTTGGCGATCCCCAAAGGCACTGAAATCAAATAGCTGAGAAAAAACGTCCAAAGCCCCAGGCTGACCGACACCGGCAGCTTTTCCTTGACCAGTTGCCAGACATCTTTGGGGTAAATAAAGCTTTTGCCCAAATCAAAGCGGGCAAACTGCCCCAACATTTGAAAAAAGCGTTCGTGGGCCGGCTTGTCAAAGCCGTAAAGCTCTTTGATTTCGGCAATCCGCGCAGCATCAACGCCCTGCCTGCCCCGGTAGCCCGCGCCTGACACGGCTGCACCCTCGCCCCCGGTGTCCCGCCCCTGCAATTGCGCCACCATCTGTTCCACCGGCCCGCCGGGAACAAACTGAATCACGATAAAGGTGAGCAACAGCACGCCCAGCAAGGTCGGGATCATCAGCAAAAGCCGCTTGAGGATGTAAACGAACATGGCTAAGGCGCTCCCTTGACGGCCTGGCCTCTCAAATCAGCCAGATTGGCCGGACTGGCCCACCAGGTTGACGTGATCCAGTTCTCGGGCTGGTAATAACGCGGCGTGATCGTGGCCTGCTCAAATCGACCGGCGCGATAAGCCACCCGGTGAATCCCGCTGTACCAGTGCGGAACGGCGTAGTGACCATGGCGCAGCACACGGTCGAGCGCACGCACCCGGGCCACCAGCTCAGGGCGTGTGTGTGAGGAAATAATTTGATCCAGCAAGGCATCCACCGCAGGGCTTTGGATACCGATCACGTTACTCGAGCCTTCAGTGACCGCCGCTTTGGAGCCAAATCGCTCCAGCAACTCGGTGCCGGGGGATTCACTGCCGACAATGCGGTTGCTGATCATCTCAAAGTCAAAAACGTCCATTCTTTTCTGCAGAATGGCAAAGTCGATCACCTTGTAATTGACGCGTATGCCCAGTTTTTCCAGATTTTTGGCATAAGGCGTCACCACCCGACCCATGGATCCCGAACTGTCCAGAAATTCAATGCTGAAGACCTCGCCGCGGGCATTGCGCAAGGCGCCCTCGCGATAAGTCCAACCCGCTGCAGCCAGCAGATCCCTGGCCCTGCGCAAGTTGTCCCTCAAGGTTTGGCCTGACTGCGGGTCCTGGCTGGTGTAGGGAGGTTGCGGGACATCCTGGCTAAAAACCTCAGCCGGCAACTGCCCGCGCAGCGGCTCCAGCAGGGCCAGTTCTTCCGGCCCCGGTTTGCCTTTGGCCTCGAAATCGCTGCCGACAAAATAACCACGAACCCGGGTGTAGGCGTTGTAGAACAGCTGGCGATTGAGCCACTCGTAGTCCATGGCCAGGGCAATCGCCTGGCGCACGCGCACATCACTGAACTTCTCTCGCCGGGTGTTGAACAGAAACCCCTGAAAATCTCCCGCATTGCCGTGCTGGAGTTCTTTTTTGATCAGCAGGCCCTTGTCGAATGCCCGTCCGGCATAGGCCCGAGCCCATTCACGGGCAATAAATGCCTGGATGTAATCAAACTCACCCGCTTTAAAGGCTTCCAGCTGGGCGGTGCTGTCCTTGTAGATTTTGTAGGTAACCCGGTCGAAATTGAACATGCCAACGCGCACATTGAGGTCTTTGGCCCAATAGTTGGGATCGCGCTCGTAGCTGATGTCCTTGCCGAAGTTGACCTTGCCAATTTTGTAAGGCCCGCTGCCGATGGGTGTGTCAACAATGATTTTGTCCAGCGGCTTGGCCACACCGTTTTCTACCCCCCACTGCCGGCTGAACACCGGCAGGCTGCCTGCAATCAGCGGCAACTCCGCATTAACGCGCTTGAAATCAAAGCGCACCTTGCGCTCAGCCAGCACGGTCACACCCTTGATTTCACCAAAAATGGTGCGGTACTGAGGCGCAGATTCCTTGGAGGTGAGCTTGTCGAAAGAATGTTTGACATCCAGGG
>JBILKC010000207.1:0-5335 GCA_044376885.1 Hylemonella sp.
CTTTGGGCTCGAACCCCCGCAGATGGCGAATGATCTTCACTGCCTCCTCAGGTTCATGCCGGTCTATATGAACCCGCGCCAGTTGGTACCAGCCAAACGGGCTCATGGGCTGAAGTTCAGTATTTCGTTTGAGTGCAACCACTGCTTCGTCAAAGCGCTGGGTCTGGATCAGGATAAGGGCCAGGCCATACCAGGCCCTGTCCATCAGGGGTTCAATCTCCAGCGCACGCCGGAAAGCCGATTCGGCCGCTTCATGCTGCTTGTCTTCCTCAAGCAAATAGCCCAGATTGAACCAGGCCGCCGAATTGACGGATTGCTGTGCAACCAACAGCCTTAGCGCAGCAATGGCCTGCGTCCTCTGACCCAGCTGAGACAGCACATGGGCACGGCTGGCCAGCGCATAGCGGTCATCGGGTCGCAGCATCAACATGGCATCGAAGCGCGACAGCGCGGCCTGCTTCTGGTTGAACACCAGCAAAACCATACCCTGCAAACGCAGAAAGAGGTAATTGATGCGGTTGCTCATTGACATTGCTCAACCCCGATTTCAACGCAGCTCTGGATTTTCAATATCGTGGCAAACACCCAGATCATCAGGACCAGCAAAAAAGCCACCAAAGGCACGTGGCGGTCAATCACCAGTTGCTTGGGGCTGAGCAGTCTGGCTGCCCAGGTAAACGGTCGCGTGATGACCTGCAGGATCTGGTAAAAAATATTCGAGTCCCTGCGCGCTCCAGCCAGCAATCCAAGCAGCCATTGGCCCAAAAGCGCCATCAGCGCAATCTCGGCGACGAGTTTGAGGGAGGAATAAATAAGAAGCATTGGGTGTTTGCCTGTCGTTGGGACGCATTTTTAGCGACCGCCTTACAGAAAACTTACAAAACGGGAATATGGCAGTTGATGAAGGGATAGCCCTGACAGGGTTAACCCGAAAAATTCACCAAATCAGTACGATCAGCTTCAAAAGTGTTGCCAAAGCCAAGGCTCACGTACAGGCTGGGACACGGAAGGTGAGCTGGCCAATGATCGGGAAATGGTTGAAGTTATGGCAAAGTATGGCCAATGAAATATCCAACCATTGAAGACGCGATAGGCAAAACCCCTTTGGTGGCTTTGCAACGCATGGATGCTGCCGAAAACGCAGCCCGTGGCAATGTCATTTTGGGCAAGCTTGAAGGCAATAACCCGGCGGGCTCGGTCAAAGACAGGCCAGCCCTGTCCATGATTGCCCGGGCCCAGGAGCGTGGCGAAATCAAGCCGGGCGACACCCTGATTGAGGCGACTTCCGGCAACACCGGCATTGCCCTGGCCATGGCGGCGGCCATCAAGGGCTACCGCATGGTGCTGATCATGCCGGAGGACCTGTCCATTGAGCGGGCCCAAACCATGAAGGCCTTTGGTGCAGAGCTGATCCTGACCCCGAAATCCGGCGGCATGGAATACGCGCGCGATCTGGCCAGCCAGATGGAGCGCAACGGCAAAGGCCGGGTGCTGGACCAGTTTGCCAACCTGGACAACCCGCGCATTCACTATGAGACCACCGGCCCCGAAATCTGGGCTGACACCCAGGGGCGTGTGACCCATTTTGTCAGCGCCATGGGCACCACCGGCACCATCACCGGCGTGTCCCGTTACCTGAAAGAAAAGAACCCATTGGTGCAGATTGTGGGAGCCCAGCCGCAGGAGGGCTCCCGTATCCCCGGTATTCGCAAATGGCCAGAGGAATACCTGCCCAAGATTTATGACGCTTCCCATGTGGATGAACTCAGGCTGGTCAGTCAGGAAGACGCCGAAGAGATGTGCCGGCGCATGGCCCGCGAAGAGGGTATTTTTGCCGGCATTTCTGCAGCCGGGGCGTGCTGGGTGGCGCTGGAAGTTGCCAAACGGGTAGAAAACGCCACCATTGTTTTTATTGTGTGTGACCGGGGTGACCGTTACCTCTCAACCGGGGTGTTTCCCGCATGAGCGGCACTTTCCGGTTTTGCCCCCAATGCGCCCAGCCGCTGCAGTGGTTGGCGCAACTCGAAGACGGGGGGCAGAAAGAGCGCTTGCGTTGTGTGGCCTGCGGCTATACCCATTGGAATAACCCGGTGCCGGTGCTGGCCGCCGTGGTTGAATACCAGGGCCAGGTCTTGCTGGCGCGAAATGCCGCCTGGGCCCACAAAATGTATGCGCTGATCACCGGTTTTATGGAAGCCGGCGAAACGCCCCAAGCGGGCATTGGGCGCGAGATTCAAGAAGAAACCAACCTTCAAGCCACCCAAGTCAATCTCATTGGTGTGTATGACTTTCAGCGTATGAACCAGGTCATCATTGCCTACCATGCCGTGTGCGAAGGGCAGATCCGCTTGTCGCCTGAATTGATCGATTACCGTTTGTTCAGTCCGGATCAGGTTCGGTGCTGGCCGGCCGGCACGGGCTATGCGCTGGCAGACTGGTTGCGCTCGCGTGGGCACGAGCCCCAGTTTATGGACTGGCCCAAGACTTCAGCCAGCACTTAAGCAGCTTAAAATCCGGGGCGCTCGCACAGAGAACCAGGAAAGACTAGAAATGATCATTGACAAAGAACTTGACGCCCGTGGCCTGAACTGCCCCCTGCCCATCCTCAAAGCCAAAAAGGCCTTGTCAGACATGGCCAGCGGCCAGACCCTGAAAATTGTCTCAACGGACGCCGGTTCGGTGCGCGATTTTGTGGCTTTTGCAAAGCAGACCGGCAATGAGTTGCTGGAGCAGACGACCCAGGACAACGACTTTATCCACGTGATGCGGCGTCGCTGAATTGGGGGTGAAGATTCGCAGGCTTGGGGTTAGCCCAAGCGCCCCAGCTGGTCTTTGACCTTCTCCAGCGTGGCCACAAAATCAGCCACCCGCTTGCGCTCCTGTTCAATCACGGCCGGTGGTGCCTTGGCCACAAAAGCCTCGTTGCCCAACTTCACCTGGGCTTTGGCAATTTCTCCCTCAAGGCGCGCCACCTCTTTACCCAAACGCAGTTTCTCGGCTGCCACGTCCACTTGCATGAACAGGCAGATGCGGGTCTCGCCCACCACGGCCACCGGTGCAGCTTGCGCCGCCGCAGTCCAGGACGCGTCGTCATCAAACACCCGCACTTCATTGAGCTTGGCCAGTGCTTGCAGCACCGGTGCCGACTGGCGCAGAAAAGCCGCTTCAGCCGCCGTGTTGGCCACCGCAAACAGGGGCAGCCGGGTGGCGGGAGACACGTTCATCTCGCCACGCAAGTTGCGGCAAGCGTCAACCAGCTGCTTGAGTTTTGAGACCTGGGCTATGGCCTCTTGGTCTATGCGCTCCGGCTGACTGACCGGGTAGGCTGCGATGCTCACAGACGGGCCGGACCGGCCCGCAACCACGGACACCTTTTGCCATAAAGCCTCGGTGATGAACGGGATGATGGGGTGGGCCAGGCGCAGCAGGGTTTCCAGCGTGCGGATGAGGGTGCGGCGGGTACCGCGTTTTTGGGCCTCGTTGCCGGTGCTGATCTGCACCTTGGCGATTTCCAGGTACCAGTCGCAGAACTCATTCCAGACCAGGTTGTAGAGGGTGTTGGCCACATTGTCCAGCCGGTAATCCGCAAAACCCTGGGCCACTTCGGCCTCTGCTTGCTGCAGCAAAGACACAATCCAGCGATCGGCCGCGGTGAATGACAAATATCCATGCGCCGGGCCACCTACAGCACATTCTTCTTTGGTGTGTTCTTTGAGCCCGCAGTCCTGGCCTTCGCAATTCATCAGCACAAAACGGGTGGCGTTCCACAGTTTGTTACAGAAGTTGCGGTAGCCCTCGCAGCGCTTGGCATCGAAGTTGATGTTGCGTCCCAGCGAGGCCAGAGAGGCAAAGGTAAAGCGCAGGGCGTCGGCACCAAAGGCAGGGATGCCGGCGGGAAATTCTTTTTCCGTGTTTTTACGGACTTGCGGCGCAGTTTCGGGTTTGCGCAGGCCGGTGGTGCGTTTGGCCAGCAGGGGGCCGAGTTCAATGCCGTCGATCAGGTCCACCGGGTCGAGCACATTGCCTTCGCTCTTGCTCATTTTCTGGCCCTGCGCATCGCGCACCAGGCCATGGATGTAGACGTGTTTGAAGGGCACCTTGCCAGTGAAGTGCGTGGTCATCATGATCATGCGGGCGACCCAGAAGAAGATGATGTCGTAGCCGGTGACCAGGGTGCTGCTGGGCAGGTAGAGGTCGTAGTCTGCGAGGCTGGTGGCGTTGGCTTGGCTGTTGGCGTTGGTTCCGCTGGCGAGCGGACCGGAACCGCCCTTGCTCATACTCGCTGCGCTCGCCAAATCGCTGCGTGCAGCTCCGGTACGCTCGCCAGCTGCGTTTGCGTCATGGCTCCAGCCCATGGTGCTGAACGGAACCAGCGCGCTGGAGTACCAGGTGTCGAGCACGTCTTCGTCCCGTGTCAAGGGTCCGGTGTAGCCCTCTTTAAGGGCTTTGGCCCTTGCCTGGTCTTCATTCTTTGCTACAAAAATTGAACCGTTGTCACCATACCAGGCCGGAATCTGATGGCCCCACCACAGCTGGCGGCTGATGCACCAGTCGGTGATGTTGTTCATCCACTGGTTGTAGGTGTTGACCCAGTTCTCGGGCACAAACTTCACCTCGCCGCTCTGCACGGCGGCTATGGCTTTTTGGGCAATGCTCTTGCCGGTGGCGTCGCCTTTGCCGACCTGGTTCATGGCCACAAACCACTGGTCGGTGAGCATGGGTTCGATCACCTGGCCCGTGCGGGCACAGCGCGGCACCATGAGTTTGTGTTTTTTCACTTCAACCAGCGCGCCCAAGGCGTCCAAGTCTTTCACCACGTGCTTGCGCGCCGCAAAACGGTCCAGGCCCCGGTAGGCCTGGGGTGCCTTGTCGTTGATGCTGGCGTCCAGAGCCAGCACGCAGATCATGGGCAGGTTGTGGCGCTGGCCGACCGCGTAGTCGTTCTGGTCGTGGGCCGGGGTCACCTTGACCACGCCAGTGCCGAAGGCCGGGTCGACGTAGTCATCGGCAATCACGGGGATCGTCCGGTCGCACAGCGGCAGCACGACCTGCTTGCCAATGAGGTGGCTGTAGCGCGGGTCTTCGGGGTGCACCATCACGGCCACGTCGCCCAGCATGGTCTCGGGGCGGGTGGTGGCGACCACCAGGCCTTGTACAGTTTGGCCGTCTACTGTTTGCGGGCCAACCACAAAGTCGTAGCGGATGTGCCAGAGCGAGCCGTCTTCTTCTTCGCTTTCCACTTCCAGGTCTGACACCGCAGATTTCAGCACCGGGTCCCAGTTGACCAGTCGCTTGCCCCGGTAAATCAGGCCCTGTTCGTACAACTGAACAAAGG
>JBILKC010000208.1:0-5295 GCA_044376885.1 Hylemonella sp.
GCAGGCGCGGCGCATAATTGTCCAGATTTCCATTGTGAGCAAAAACCCAGTACCGCCCCCATAACTCACGCACAAACGGGTGGCAGTTTTCCAGAGACACCTCGCCCTGTGTTGCTTTGCGGATATGTGCAATCACCTGGCGACTTTTGATGGGGTAATGGCGGATAAGGTCTGCGATCGGTGAGTCGCAGGCGGCTTGATGGTCCACAAAATGGCGCAGCCCTTTACCTTCAAAAAATGCCACCCCCCAGCCGTCCGAGTGGGCGTCGGTCCGACCGCCGCGCTCGGCAAAACCGGTGAAACTGAACATCACGTCGGTTGGGGTGTTGCAGTTCATGCCCAGTAATTGACACATGACCTTACCTTTACTTCATAAGCGTGTTGTGATCTGAACGCTGCGGATATTCCCCAGCGTGGCGAGTTTTTCAATCAGTATTGCCTGTTTCTGAGCCCGTTCACCCGAAGGCAGTGGGTGGGGTAACTCAACTTCCACTTCCAGTCCGTCGTCCAGATAGTGCAGTCGCACGCCCAAGGCATCGGGGAAGACTTGGAGAATCTCAGCCGTCACCTTTGAACGCGTTGGTAACTCAAGAACCCGTCCGAGCTTTCTTGCGTGTGCCGGATCGATGTGCACTGTGCATTCTGCAACCCTGTGGGCAGAGCGAACAAGAGCGCTGATTTTCTCGGCAATGTAGTGTCCCTCAGACACGGATATTCTGGAGTCCACTTCCACATGCATATCAATCACCGCCCAGTCGCCCATGCGCCGAGTGCGTAGGCTATGAACGTCGAGGACACCGTCAATCGAAATAACGGTTTGTTCGATGCGAGAAATCTCGTCGGCTTCGAGCGCGTGATCGGTCAGACCGTGAAACGCGTCTACCGAAAACGAAAACCCGGCCTTGCCGATCATGAAGCCGACAATCACCGCCGCCAGCGCATCCATACTGTGGTAACCCATCAGATTGGCACCGATGCCCAGCGCCACCACCAGGGATGAGGCGGCGTCCGCGCGGGCGTGCCAGGCGTTTGCGATCAGCATTGAGGACTTCAGCGTGTCGCCAATGCGGCGCATGTACCGGAACAAAAGCTCCTTGGCCGCCAGCGTTGTTAATGCGATTGCAAGTGCCACCGGATGTACGGCATCCATACCTTGTCCCGCATGTAGCTTGACACCCGCCGCCCACACCATACCGGCACCGGTAGCCAGAAGGATTAGTCCGATAGCCAGTGAGGCGGCGGTCTCGAAGCGGGCGTGACCATAGGGGTGTTCCTCATCTGGAGCGGCTGCTGAATAGCGAGAGGCCAGCAGAACTACGCCATCGGCCAACAGGTCGGACAGAGAATGAATACCGTCAGCAATCAGCGCCTGGGAGCGGGCCAGATAGCCAACGACGATTTGCAAGCTGGCCAGCACAAGGTTGACCCAGACACTGATCCAGGTCGAGCGAATGGCTTGTCGCTGTTCTTCATCGGTTCGGGTCATCGCGGCCCTCGTATAGACTTCCTGACTTCATTCCTAGCATTCAAGCGAATTGTCCCACTCTCCAGCCTTATTGCCGTCCAGTCAAGTACGCCGCTGGATAGTCGTGTTGTTGCTGGTCAATACGTTGATTCATTTGGCGCTGGGTTGGGCTCTTGGGCTAACCGCCGACGAGGCTCACTACGCCCTGTATGCCGCCAATCCGGCTTTGAGTTATTACGATCATCCGCCACTGGTTGGCTGGATTCAGTGGCCACTTGTGACTTTGAATGCGTCGGATGGCGTGTTGCGCATGATTCCCGCAGCTTTGTGGCTGGCCACCGCTTGGCTGATCGTTCAGATTGCCGTTCGTCTGACCGGCCTGTGGGGGGCACAACAGGCGCAGTCTGACCAGGCTGCACTGTGGGCAGTATTGGCATTTAGCCTGTGCCCCATTCCACATCTTCTGGGCATAGCCCTCTTGCCGGACACCTTGTTGATGTTGTTCACCGCAGCCACTCTTGTGCAGACGCTGCGCATGCTCGACGACGCAGAAGTACGCCGTCCGCAGTCCTGGTTGCTGCTGGGTGCTTTACTGGGTCTTGCGGGCCTCAGCAAATACACCGCCGTATTTGTTGCTCTGCCGGTGTTGTTGTGTTTATTGTGGGCACACGGGTGGCGACGCTTGCTCATTCCCTGGCCATGGCTTGCGGTCGTGCTGGCTGCGGTGTTGGTGTTGCCGGTCTTTGTCTGGAATGCGCAACATGACTGGTTGTCATTTCGTTACCAGTTGCACCATGGCGGAGGCAGTCACTGGCAACTCTCCCAGATGGGGGTCTTCATTCTGGCCCAGGCGCTGCTTTATCCGCTGTTGATCTGGGGCGGATGGTGCCTGCTGCGAGCCAATCGCTTAAGCAACGAAAAGGCTATCCTATTTAGGGGCGCCAAGGGTGCAGTCTTAACGGTACTTTCATTTTTTGTCTTACCGTTTGTCGTGCTCATGCTGCTCTCGGGCGGTGGTTCAGG
Source organism: Hylemonella sp. (assembly GCA_044376885.1). Lineage (GTDB taxonomy): Bacteria > Pseudomonadota > Gammaproteobacteria > Burkholderiales > Burkholderiaceae_C > JBEIGE01. Next base: position 2,489 of record JBILKC010000208.1, read on the forward strand.
CTTGCCTCACTGGACTGCACCTGCCTGGGTGGCCTTGTCTGCACTGGCCGGCTTAGGCCTGGCCGCAAGCTGGGCTGCCCACAGGCGTCGGATCATCCTGACGCTTGCCGGACTCCAAGGCGCCGTTTGCGTGCTGCTTTTTGCACTCATGCTCAGTGCTGGTCCACCCTGGCAGAGCAGCTCTGAGCCCCCGGACGATTTAAATCCTTTTACGGACTTTCATGGTTGGGAACAGGCTGGACATCGTGCACTGGAGTTGGCCCGGGATCATCAGGTCAAGCACCTGGCGGTACAAAACTGGACGCTTGCCAGCCGTCTGGCCTGGTATGCCCGCCCCATGCCGGTTCATGTGCTGGCACCGGGTGTTGATCAATTTTCTTTCTGGTTTGGTGAGTTGCCCATCGGCGCCAGTGCCGTGGTGATGGACTGGACCCAGATGGCCTACCAGCAGCCTGTGGGGCCAGGCCAGTTTGAAGCCTGCCAGTCCCTGGAGAGTTTGTCGGTTCAGCGCGCCGGTCGTCGGGTGGCTGGCTTTAGCTTTTTGTTGTGCTCAAACTGGGGGGGGGCTCCTTCCCCACGCAGGCTGTAGGTGAGCCTGTCGCTCCTACAATAGGCATGGATTTTCAGATGTCCCCATGCTATTAACACCAGTTAACCGATTGATTGCCCGCTGGCATTGGCTGATCCCGCCGCTCATGTTGCTGGCAACAGCGCCAGTCTGGCTGGCGATGTACGAGCCTGAGCTTTTTTACTTTCTTAACTGGCATTTGAGCGTTGTGCCGGCCCAGTTGTGGGCTTTCCTGTCTTTGATGGGCACCGGTTGGTGCATATATGCTTTTACCGCCCCCTCACTCTGGCTTGCTCCCCGGGTTATTGTGTCCTGGCTGTGCGCAGCGCCTGTTGCAGGCGCGCTTACGCGTGTTGGAAAGGGCTTGCTGGACCATCCCCGTCCTTTGGAGGTGCTGGACCCGGCCTTGGTGCAGGTCATTGGGGAGCCCCTGTTCGTTGCGGCCATGCCCTCGGGCCATACCATCACTGGTTTTGCCGCGGCGGCTGCCATTTACTTCTCCTTGCAGCCCGAAACGCGGCTCAAATACCTCTGGCTTTTTGTTCTTGCCCTGGGTGTGGGACTCTCGCGTATTGCGGTGGGCGCACACTGGCCGGCAGACGTGGTCGTGGGAGCTGCAATCGGAGTTTTCAGTGGTCTGACCGGTGCCTGGCTCTGCGCCAGAATCAAAGACAGGCACTTGTCCATTAGCAGTTGGTGGATGCGTGGGGTGGCCTTGTTCGGGATCTACTGTCTGTACGTTTTGCTGACCGACGAAATGGGCTTTGTGCAAAACATGCCTGAACAATACCTTTTGTCTGCTTATCTCCTTGTTTGCCTGATTTCATTCCTGTGGCAAAGCTTCAGGCCTGATCGCAAGCCCTTTTCTGAGAAACCATGAGTCGCCAATGACCCTGACGGAACTTAAATACGTCGTCGCAGTGGCACGAGAAAAGCACTTTGGCAAGGCGGCTGAAGCTTGTCACGTGTCTCAGCCCACGCTGTCCGTGGCTGTCAAGAAGCTTGAAGAAGAGCTTGATCTCAAGCTGTTTGAACGTAGCGCCAATGAAGTCACGGTTACCCATCTGGGTGAAGAAATCGTGCGGCAGGCGCAGTCTGTGCTGGAGCAAGCCAGCCAAATCCGTGAAATTGCCCGGCGCGGCAAAGACCCGCTGGCTGGACCCCTTAAGTTGGGGGTCATTTACACCATTGGCCCCTATTTGCTGCCCGACCTGGTTCGCCAGATGATTGAGCACACGCCTCAGATGCCTTTGATGCTTCAGGAAAATTTCACAGTCCGGCTGCTGGAGATGTTACGCACCGGTGAGATCGACTGCGCCATTCTTGCTGAGCCCTTTCCTGACACCGGGCTGGCCCTGGCACCGCTCTACGATGAACCGTTTTTTGCCGCAGTGCCAGCCCGTCATCCTTTGGCGAGCTTGAAGACCGTCAGCAGTGAAGAACTGAAGCGGGAAAATATGCTTCTGCTGGGTGCCGGTCATTGTTTCCGCGACCATGTGCTGGAGGTCTGCCCCGAATTTGCCCGGTTTTCCAGCAATACGGAGGGCATCAGCAAAAGCTTTGAGGGCTCTTCTCTTGAGACCATCAAGCACATGGTGGCCGCTGGGATGGGGGTGACGTTGATGCCAAGGCTTTGCATCCCCAAGGATTTTTTTGAGCCCAAGACTAAACGCCAAGCTGACCCGTACATCAAATACATCCCGTTTTCGGGTGATGTACCCAGCCGCCGGGTAGTGTTAGCCTGGCGGCGCAGCTTTACCCGCTACGAGAGCATTGCCGCACTACGCAATGCCATCTATGCCTGCGAGTTGCCAGGCGTCAAGCGCTTGTCCTGAATTGCGCCGCCAAGTCTCCCTCTACCTGGACCTGATTCGCTGGAACCGGCCGGCCGGCTGGTTGCTTCTGCTCTGGCCGTCCCTGAGTGCATTGTGGATCGCCGCTGAGGGTTTCCCGGGATGGCACCTGCTGCTGGTGTTTGTGGCCGGAACGATTTTGATGCGCAGCGCCGGTTGCTGCCTCAACGATGTCGCCGACCGTGAGTTCGACCGCCATGTCAAACGTACGGCGGCAAGGCCTGTAACTACCGGTGCTGTGACGGTCAAACAGGCTTTGCTGCTGGGTGCCGCGCTGGCCTTGGGCGCTTTTGCGCTGGTGCTGACCACCAACGCCGTGGCGGTGGCCTGGTCGTTTGCAGCACTGGGTATTGCCGTGGCCTACCCCTATGCCAAACGCTTTTTTG
>JBILKC010000023.1:0-17041 GCA_044376885.1 Hylemonella sp.
GCAGACCTGGTCGATATTGCACGTCTGGATACGGCGGAAACTGCCCAGCGTGTCCCGCATCTGGCCTTTCAGCCCCACACGTTTGATCAGGCATTGAGCGATTTGCCTGTACTGGCCATGAGCGAAGTCATTACCAGTTACTACCTTCGCCTGAGGGTGTCTGACTTGCCTGGTGTATTGGCGCGGGTCACTGGCATCGTCGCTGATGCGGGTATCAGCATTGATGCCGTGCTGCAGCGCGAGGCCGATGAAGTGGGTGGCGCTAGCGGTCTTGACACACCACAGACTGACTTGATTATCCTGACCCATGACACCCGGGAGGGGTCCATGAATGAGGTCATGACCAGATTGCAGGCGCTGCCCACAGTCCTGCAACCGATAGTGCGCATACGCAAGGAAGAGTTGGCCTGATGAAGTACATCAGTACCCGCCAGGAAGCTGGCAGTCATTCTGAACCACGGCGGTTTTGTGAAATCCTGCTGGAAGGCCTGGCACCAGACGGTGGTCTGTATCTCCCGCAGTCCTATCCCCATGTCAGTGATGAAACCCTGACACGTTGGCGTCAGATATACGACCAGCAAGGCTATGCTGCGCTGGCTTTTGAGGTTTTGTCTCTCTACATCGACGATATTCCCCCGGCAGACCTGAAAGCCATTTGCCATAAAACCTACACCGCAGCAGTCTTTGGCTCAGACAAAATCGTCCCTCTGCGTCGTCTTGAAGAAGGTTTGTATCTGGAGGCTTTGTCCAACGGGCCGACTTTGGCCTTCAAGGACATGGCCATGCAGTTGCTTGGCAACTTGTTTGAATACGAGTTGGCCCGTCGCGGTGAGCAACTCAATATTCTGGGAGCCACGAGTGGTGACACAGGCAGTGCGGCAGAGTACGCCATGCGCGGTAAAAAAGGCGTTCGTGTCTTCATGACCAGTCCGCACGGACGCATGAGCCCCTTTCAGCAGGCGCAGATGTTCAGTCTCATGGACGCCAACATCCACAATCTGGCGATTGAGGGTGTGTTTGATGATTGTCAGGACATCGTCAAAGCGGTCTCCAATGACCTTGCTTTCAAGCGTCAGTACCAGATCGGCACGGTCAATTCAATCAATTGGGCACGTCTGGTTGCCCAGGTGGTTTACTACTTCGCGGGTTATTTCCAGGCCACGCGCCACAACACTGAAAAAGTGAATTTTTCCGTCCCATCTGGAAATTTTGGCAACGTCTGTGCAGGTCATGTAGCCCGCATGATGGGTCTGCCCATCGACAAACTGGTAGTTGCCACCAACGAAAACGACGTGCTGGATGAATTCTTCCGAACAGGTCTGTACCGGGTTCGTGACAGTGCCGATACCCAGGAAACATCCAGCCCTTCCATGGACATTTCCAAGGCCTCGAATTTTGAGCGCTTTGTGTTTGATCTGCTAGGCCGGGATGGTGTCCGCGTCAAGGCCTTGTTTGGCCATGCGCTGTCGCAAACCGGTCGCTTCGATTTGTCTCAGGACCCGGCATTCCAGCAGATACGCACGCGTTATGGTTTTTACAGTGGCAAGAGCACCCACGCCGACCGCTTGGCGACCATTCGCAACACCTTCGACAAGTTTGGCGTGATGGTCGACCCGCATACCGCTGATGGGCTGAAGGTTGCGCCAGAATGGGCGCAAGCTGGCGTGTCCATGATCGTTCTTGAAACAGCCTTGCCCATCAAGTTTGCCGCCACCATCGTGGAAGCACTGGGCCAGGCCCCACAATGTCCGCCCAAGTTGGTGGGTCTCGAACATCTGCCCCGTCGAGTGACCTTGCTCGCCAAGGATGTGGCTGCCGTTCAAGCCTTTATTGTCAATGAATGTGGCAAATAATCAGTTTTCTCCTTTATCCTATTCATTAGTTTGCTATATTTTATATAGCGATTGATTGCTCCCTATGAAAGTCATTGGTTTCGCGGGCTACTCGGGTTCAGGAAAAACAACCCTGGTGGAGCGCCTGATTCCCGCCATGCGCTTGCGTGGCTTGCGGGTGTCTGTGGTCAAGCATGCCCATCACCAGTTCGATGTGGATCATCCCGGCAAGGACACTTGGCGTCACCGCGAAGCAGGTGCTTTTGAGATCGTGGTCGCGTCCAGTAAACGGCTGGTGATGATGCGCGAGTTCGAGCAGCCCGCAACGCTCAGCGTTCATCACCTGCTGGCAGAACTCTATGAAGGGGTGGATTGGGTGCTGGTCGAAGGCTTCAAGCAGAGTGACCTGCACAAGATCGAAGTCTGGAGAGCCTCCTCCTGCCAGCCGGTCCGTTATCCGGACGATGACTTCATTGTCGCCATTGCGACTGACTCGCCCGATCAATTGCCACAGCCGACCAACCTGGACGTACTAGACCTGAACAACCCGGATGCCTTAGTCGACTGGTTGCTGCGCTACGCAGATCGTTTTGAGTACACATCGGAGATGTACCTGTGACTGACCTGCCCGCCATGAACCCCGCACGCCCCGCTTTGCGCTCGCTTGATGATGCTTTGATCGAACTGCTGGCCCACGCCCAGGAGTTGCCGGGTCTCGAAGCGGTAAGCACTTTCGAGGCAGACCGCCGGGTGTTGGCCGGTGACCTGATCTCCGGCCTGCAAGTTCCGCCTCATGACAATAGTTCTATGGATGGCTATGCCCTCAGATGCTCGGATGTCATGGAGTCCGGATCAGTACTGCAGGTGACACAGCGCATTGCTGCCGGAAGCACAGGCCACGCGCTCGAAGCGCTGGCGGCTGCTCGTATCTTCACCGGAGCTCCCATTCCCCCTGGCGCGGATGCCGTCGTCATGCAGGAAGACTGTGAAGTGGTCAACGAATGTAAAGGCGGCGTGCGTATTCGTGTGCGTCCGCAACCGGGTCAGTGGATACGCCGTGCTGGCGAGGATGTCACACGAGGTGCTGTAGTGCTATCAAAGGGAGAGCGCCTGGGGCCGGCCGAACTTGGGCTTGCGGCCAGTATTGGTATGGATTACTTGCAGGTCAAGGCCAAACCCCGGGTGGCTTTGTTCTCCACCGGTGATGAGTTGGTCATGCCAGGTACCATCCGGCCCGAACACATGCCGGCCGGTGCCATTTACAACTCCAACCGGTTCTTCCTGCGCGCCATGTTGCAGCGCTTGGGCTGTGAGGTGACCGACCTGGGCATCGTTCCCGACCAGCGCGAAGCCACGGTGCAAGCCCTGAGCCAGGCGGCCATGAGCCATGACCTGATCCTGACCAGCGGCGGCGTCTCCGTCGGCGAAGAAGACCACATCAAACCAGCGGTTCAACAACTGGGCGAACTCGATCTCTGGCAAATTGCCATCAAGCCCGGCAAACCCTTTACGTACGGCAAAATTCGCCGTACACAAGATTCAGGCAGCAATGCAGGCTCTTTCTGCCATTTCACAGGGCTGCCGGGCAATCCGGTGTCCAGCTTTGTCACTTTTTTGCTGCTGGTTCGCCCGTTTATTCTCAAACTACAGGGTGTCAGCCACCACGCTCCCACTGCCATGTCCTTGCCAGCCCATTTTGACTGGCCACGTGCTGACAAACGCCGCGAGTTCCTGCGCGTCAAACGCAATGGTGCAGGGGGCCTGGACCTGTTTACCAACCAGAGTTCCGGGGTTTTGACGTCGGTGGTTTGGGGTGAGGGGGTGGTGGACAACCCGGCCGGTCAGACTATCCGGCAGGGTGACCTGGTGCGTTTTCTGCCCTTTTCGGAGTTACTGGCATGAAGATCCATCTGAAATATTTCGCCTCTATCCGGGAGAGTCTTGGAACAGGTGCAGAGACCGTCGAGACGACCGCCGACACCCTTGCCAGCTTGCGAGCCGAGTTGCTGGCGCGAGGCGGCAACTACGCCGAGTGCCTGGCTCCTGGCAGGGCCGTGCGTGTGGCTTTGGATCAGGTCATGAGCAACGAAGCCGCCGCCCTGACCGATGGCTGTGAAGTGGCTTTTTTCCCGCCGGTCACAGGGGGTTGATCAGATGACTGCCCGGGTTCGGATTCAGACCGAGGACTTCAACCTGAGCAAGGAAATTGCCTCCCTGCGATTGCAAGACCCCCGGGTGGGCGCTGTCTGCAGCTTTGTGGGCACGGTGCGCGACAGAAACAGCAGTCTCCCAGGAGAACTGCAGACTGCGGGTGCGGGTGCGGGTGCGGTTACACCTGTCTTGTCCATGGAACTGGAACACTATCCCGGCATGACCGAAAAAGCCATTGAGGGCATGATCGACCAGGCCTTTGAGCGCTTTGACATTTTTGGCGCACGCGTGATACACCGCGTGGGCCTGCTCCAGCCCTTGGACCAAATTGTGATGGTGGCGGTCACATCAGCCCACAGGGGACAGAGTTTTGCCGCCTGTGAATTCCTCATGGACTACCTGAAAACCCAGGCGCCGTTCTGGAAAAAGGAACAAACCCCTCAGGGTTCGCAGTGGGTCGACGCCCGCGTCAGTGACGATGCGGCGCTTGCCAGATGGGGAATCGCTGCTGTCAACAGTGCTGCCTAGCACTTGAAAATCCGGCGTGGTTCTCAGCGTATGCCAATCGCGGTGTATTTGATCTGAATCAAGGGCTTTTTGCTTGTCAGACATCACTGGTCTTGAATTCTTTCTAGGTTGCCCCCAAGCTGCATGTCAATCTAGGAGATCTCATGCGAATTGAAAAACTGACCACCAAATTTCAGGAAGCCCTGGGCGACGCCCAATCTCTGGCTTTGGCTGCCGACAACGCCTATATCGAGCCGGTTCATGTGCTGGCAGCCATGCTCAAGCAGGATGACGGTCCCAAAGCACTGCTGCAGCGCGCGGGTGCGAACGTGCAGGGGCTGTTGACAGCCTCCGAGGCGGCCATCAAAAGGCTGCCCGAGGTTCAGGGCCAGGAACAGGTCAGTGTTGGGCGTGAAATGGTGACGCTGTTGCAGGCGGCAGAAAAGGAGTCCATCAAGCGCGGCGATCAATTTGTAGCCAGCGAGTTGTTTTTGCTGGCGCTGACCGACAGTAAATCCGATGCCGGTAATCTGGTTCGATCCCAGGGCTTGACCCGCAAAAGTCTGGAAGCTGCCATTGAAGCCGTACGCGGCGGCCAGAACGTCAACAGCGCCGATGCCGAAGACCAACGCGAATCGCTCAAAAAGTATTGCATAGACCTGACCGAGCGCGCCCGGCTCGGCAAGCTCGACCCGGTCATCGGTCGTGACGACGAAATCCGCCGCGCCATCCAGGTGCTGCAACGCCGCACCAAGAACAATCCTGTCCTGATTGGCGAGCCGGGTGTCGGCAAGACGGCGATTGTGGAAGGCCTGGCCCAGCGCATTGTGGCCGGTGAGGTGCCCGAGTCCCTCAAAGGCAAGCGGGTGCTCAGCCTGGACATGGCCGCCCTGTTGGCCGGTGCCAAGTTTCGGGGCGAGTTCGAGGAGCGCCTTAAAAATGTACTGAAGGACCTGGCCAAGGACGAAGGCCAGACCATTGTGTTTATTGACGAGCTGCACACCATGGTGGGCGCGGGCAAGGCTGAAGGTGCCATGGATGCGGGCAATATGCTCAAACCTGCGCTGGCCCGGGGTGAGCTGCATTGCGTGGGAGCCACCACGCTGGATGAATACCGAAAATACATCGAAAAAGACGCTGCGCTGGAGCGCCGCTTCCAGAAGATTCTGGTCGGTGAGCCCTCGGTCGAAGCCACCATTGCCATCCTGCGGGGCCTCAAAGAACGCTATGAGGTGCACCACGGCGTTGACATCACCGACCCGGCTATCGTTGCTGCTGCCGAACTCAGCCACCGCTACATCACCGACCGCTTTTTACCCGACAAGGCGATCGACCTGATTGATGAGGCGGCCTCCAAAATCAAGATTGAGCTCGACTCCAAACCCGAGGTCATGGACAAGCTAGACCGCAGGCTGATCCAGCTTCAGATTGAGCGTGAAGCCGTCAAAAAGGAAAAAGACGAGGCATCCATGAAGCGCCTGGAGTTGATCAATGAAGAGATCAAGTCCTTGCAAAAAGAAATTGCCGATCTCGATGAAATCTGGAAGGCAGAAAAAGCCACCGCCCAGGGCAGCGCTCAGGTCCGCGAAGACATAGACAAACTGCGTCAGCAAATTGAGGTACTCACCCGCAAGGGTGATTTCGCCAAAGTCTCAGAGCTGCAATATGGCAAGTTGCCAGAAATGGAGAAGCGCCTGAAAGAAGCCCAGGCCAAAGAGACAGGCAAGGCAAAACAAGGCGGCAGCGGCGAGGGCGTCACACGCCAGTTGCTGCGCACCCAGGTCGGTGCTGAAGAAATTGCCGAGGTGGTGAGCCGCGCCACCGGCATTCCGGTGGCCAAGATGATGCAGGGCGAAAAAGACAAGCTGCTGCAAATGGAAGACAAACTTCACGAGCGGGTGGTTGGTCAGAACGAAGCCATTGCCGCCGTGGCCAACGCCATCCGCAGGTCGCGCTCGGGTCTGTCTGACCCCAATCGCCCCACCGGCTCCTTTTTGTTCCTCGGCCCTACAGGCGTGGGCAAAACCGAACTGTGCAAAGCCCTTGCCGGCTTTATGTTCGACAGCGAAGACCACCTGATCCGCGTAGACATGAGCGAGTTCATGGAAAAACATTCGGTGGCACGGTTGATCGGTGCGCCTCCGGGATATGTGGGTTACGAGGAGGGCGGTTACCTCACCGAGGCGGTCCGCCGCAAACCCTATTCTGTGCTGCTGCTCGACGAGGTGGAAAAAGCCCACCCTGACGTTTTTAATGTGCTGCTGCAAGTGCTCGACGATGGCCGCCTGACCGATGGTCAGGGCCGCACGGTGGACTTCAAGAATACCGTGATCGTGATGACCAGCAACATCGGCTCACCCATCATCCAGTCCATGGTCGGTAAACCCACTGAGGAGATCAAGGACGCAGTCACCGATGAGTTGAAGAACTACTTTCGCCCGGAGTTTCTTAACCGGATTGACGAGACGGTGGTCTTCCATGCGCTCGATGCCAGAAACATCGAAGCCATCGCCCGCATCCAGCTCAAGGTCTTGCAGCTGCGTTTGGAGAAGATGGACCTCGCGCTGGAAATCTCAGAAGCCGCCATCGCCGAACTGGCCAAGGTCGGCTTCGATCCGGTGTTCGGTGCGCGGCCCCTCAAGCGGGCTATCCAGCAGCGGATAGAAAACCCGCTGTCAAAACTTTTGCTTGAGGGCAAGTTCCTGCCCAAGAGCGTGATTGCAGTCGGCGTAGACCCGATTCGGGCACCGGGCCAGTTCAGCTTTGTAAAGGCCTGATCACTTCGTACCTGAACACAGCTCAGCCCCACTTTTGTCGCCTCAGGCAAGCAGGAATTGATTTTGCTTGCCTAGGCTCTGTTTCGTCCCCTAGAATGAATCAAAAGCTGTCAGCCATATTGCAAGATAAGCAGTTTTCGACAGGGCGACGAGGGAGCAATGATTTCAATCGGGGAACTTCGATTACTCGTACTATTTCTATTGTTGATTTGGCAGGGGCCGGTATTGGCTGTTCCCCTGACACTCGACTACCGGTGTGACGCACCGCAAACGCACTTTGAACCCACTGAATTAAACGCCCACAAGGGCTGGCAGCCAGCGAACGGGGCGGGCGTTGTGCTACCTGCCGATCAGCGGCCCTGCTGGATTCGAATCGACTACGAGCAAAGCGCTGCGCATGCCAGCGAATCGCTTTACCTGAGTTTTCTGGACCTCAATGTATTGCTCGTGGATATCGAGCTTTATGACGCTGGGGGCACCCATCTAGGCAAGGCTGTACGACTCGGGCAAAGCCAGGGGTCTTTGGTCAGCGGCACGCAGGCCACCTTTGTCATCGACTCCGGCACGGCTTTCCCGCTGATGGCCAAAATTCTGCCTATCCCGAACGTAGGCAGAATCCCCGGTTTTTCGCGGGAACTGAAAATTCAGGCCGATACCTCCCCGGTCAACCTGCGTGACGACCATCAGGAAGACTTGCTCAGCCAAGGCGCCGCGGCTTTTCTTTTGTGTACCGCCCTGATTGCCATCTTTTTCGCGATTGCCTTGCGCGAAGCCGACTACACCATTTATGCGGTCTATGCCGTACTCCAGTCCTGGCTGATCTTCACCAAAAGCGGGCTCACTTTTACCCTTGAAGGTGACCCCCTGGTCATGCTCAATCCATGGGCGATTCAATACCTGAATGCGGTTTTTTCGCTCTTGCTCAGCGTGCGTTTTGGGCGCTTCATGCAGCACAGTCCCTTTATCGGCAAACTGGCTTATGGGGTCGGGATTGGTTTTTTGCTGCTCATCCCGCTTAATTTCTACTTCCCGGATTCAGCGGGCAGGCTAATTTTTCTGCTGCTTCCGCTTCATTTTCTGGTGCTGTTCGGCGGCAATATCCGTGGCTGGCTTCGGGGTGAGCGCAGTTGCGCCATCCTTCTGGTCGGATTGGCACCCATTGGGATTTATTGGGCCATCTTTCTGCACTACAACGTTCTCTTGCAAGAACCCATACCCACAGAGTTCGCTATCGGCTCTGCGTTTGATTACCTGAGAACACTGTTGTTGCCGCTGGCGTTTTATTTCGGCATCGCTGACCGAAGCTTGCGTGCTCAACGTGAAACCGTGCGAATCGCCCGTACCGATCCACTCACAGGTTTGAAGAGTCGCGAAGGATTACGCCATTTTGAGAACACCTATAAAAATGACGCAGAGCAGGGGCAGTCGTGTGTCTTGATGGTCAATATTGAGCGTTTTCGTTCCATCAACTCGGCGCTCGGGCCGGAATTGGGGGACCGAATCCTCCAACAAACCGCGCTTCGTCTCAGTCATATCCTTCAAGCCTACCCGCGCGCCTGCCTGGGCCGCACCCACGCCGACCATTTCTGCTTGCTGATTCCGGATGTGACGGATCTGGACGCCTTGCAACACCAGCTTGAAGAATCCTTTTTCAAGCCCGTTGAAATTGCAGGCCAGGTGGTGGATATATCCATTTCAGCCGGTGTTGCCAGGGTAGATCAACCCGACACGCCTTTTTCAATACTGATCCGTAATGCCGAACTGGCCCTGGGTACGGGGCGTGTGCTGCGCAAGCGATGGGTGGTGTACGGCCAAACGCTGGAGTCGGGTAACCGGGCAGATCTTGGTCTGCTCTCGGAACTGCGGCGGGCCGCCGACATGAACGAATTAACAATTCACCTGCAGCCCAAGGTCAGCATGCAAGACGGCTCAGTCACCAGTGCAGAGGCGCTGATTCGATGGGTGCATCCGCAACGCGGCATGATTCCGCCATCCGAGTTCATTCCTTTTGCCGAGAGTACCGGAAGAATCACCCTCATCACCCGTTCGGTGATCCATTCCGCCATGCGCTATGTCAAGGCCCAGCGGGAACTGGGCAAACCCATCCAAATCTCGGTCAATCTGTCTGTTTTTGATCTGTGCGAGCCGGGTTTTGCAAGTGAGACCTTGGCCGCTGCGGTCCGCTTGGGTGCACGTCCCCAGGACATACGACTGGAAGTGACAGAAAGCGGCGCGATGCAAGACCCCGGCATGGCGCTTGCCGTCATGAATGAGCTTCACCAAGCCGGCTTCAGCCTGTCCATTGATGATTTTGGTACCGGCTACTCGTCACTCGCTTATCTGCAAAAAATGCCCGTTGCAGAGCTCAAGATTGATCGCGCCTTTGTTGCCAAAGTCAAACCGGATACGGATGGTGCCTTGTTGCTCGACTCCATCATCTCCCTGGGGCACCGCTTGGGACTTGCGGTGGTGGCAGAAGGCGCAGAGACCCTGGAGGAATGGAATTTACTCAAGTCGCTGGGTTGCGACTATGTGCAAGGCTGGTTTGTTTCCAAAGCCCTTCCCACCGATGATTTTGAATGTTGGTGTTTGAACAAAAGTCCTTTTAGCCCCTAGACGTCTATAGAGGTCAACAAATGCACTGGTTATCGCAAAGTGTTGAAGAACTTGTTGAAAAAGTATCCAAAGGTGTTCGAGGCCCCGAATTTGACGTCTTGGTGGTGGGTTCCGGTTACGGGGGCTCTGTTGCTGCCTTAAGGTTTGCCCAGGCAGGCCATTGCGTCACGCTGTTGGAGCGTGGCGAAGAATATGTGGCAGGCGAATTCCCATCAGACTTGAGCCAGATCGGGGCCTTTATTCGGGCAGAAACCAGCCGACCCCAGGGCGCAGCGGCCATGGGCTATGAATCGGCACTCTTTGATTTTCGTGTCGGTGATCACGCCAATGCGCTGGTGGGCAATGGCCTGGGTGGCGGCAGCCTGATCAATGCCGCCGTGGCCTTGCAACCCGACGCCGAAGTCTTCACCCAGTCTGCCTGGCCAAGCGAATTGCAGGGTGATGCCCTTGCTCAGGATTTTGATCGTGCCCGTGCAGGGCTTGAAATTCAGGGGGCGGATCTCCAGAAACAATCCCCGGCGTGTGTGGTGCAAAACACCCTGAAATACCAACGCATGCAGGATATCGCCCAGGCTGCACAAAAGCAGTTTGGTCCCCAGGGCGTAGAGGTCAGGTTTGAGGACGTACCGCTGGCGATTGAATTTCGCCAACAGCCAACCCAGGGCTTGGGTAATCGCAATGCCTGTGTGGGTTGTGGAGACTGTTGCTCCGGTTGCAACCATGATGCCAAGCTCAGCCTGAACAAGACGTATCTGCCCCGGGCGCGCAAGGCGGGAGCCTCCCTGTTCACCGGTGTCAGTGTGCTGGCGGTCAGATACAAGCCCGGCTTGGATAATCCGGCTCACGACTGGGAGATTCTGTGTGTGCGTACCGCCGAGCGCGGTACCTGGGAAAAAGCTCATAGGCTTGGCAAAGGCGAGGCCTACACCTTCCGTTTGCGTGCAAAACGCGTGGTGCTGTCGGCAGGCACCTTCGGTTCGACCGAAATTCTGCTGCGTTCAAAACTCAATGGCTTGCCGGTGGCAGATGCCTGGCTGGGCAAGGGTATTTCTGCCAATGGGGATGACCTGAGTGCCGCCTTCGACCTGTCACAAGAAGCCAACGCCATCGGGCAGGGCAGTTCGGCTCCGATTGAGCCCACATCACCCCGGGCGGTCGGACCCACCATCTCGTCGGTCGTTCGCTTTAAAGATCCAAATGATTTCCGAAGATCAACCATCACCGAAGACGGGGGCGTTCCGGGCTTGCTCAGGTCGCCGGCTGCCGAGGTCTTTACCACCTTGGGTCTGTTGCCACAACTGGCCCACTGGGGCCTGCGTGGCAACACCACAGACGACCCCTTGGCCGTGCGGCCCCAAGCCATTGCCAACAGTCTGGCCTTGCTGGGCATGGGGCACGACTCCGCCTCTGGTGCTGCAGAATTGGTAGCATACGAATCAAGGCTGAATTGGGCTTGGAGCGAAAAATCAACCAGTCCCGCACAGGCCCTGCACCGTCAGCGGGCAGCCTGCGTCAAGGCACTGGGGGCAGAATTTCTGCCCAATCCTGTCTCCGGCCTGTTGCCGGAGGGCATCTCGGAGGTGTTGAACGGGCCCAAACAGCCAGAGGCCTGGGTGACGGTGCACCCGCTGGGGGGCTGTCGCATGGCCAACGACTTTGCCAATGGCGTGGTCAACCACCAGGGCCAGGTTTTCAAACCCGATGGCACGATCTATTCTGGTCTGATGGTTCTGGACGGTTCCATCATTCCCTCGTCGCTGGGTGTCAACCCGCTCTTAACCATCACCGCGCTGGCCGAGCGTGCATGCCGCCTGGTGATTGAGCAGCCAGCAGGCAAAACCGCAGCGGATGTGCAAGAAGAGGAACTCAAGCCCTGCCCACCCGCGCCACCGCTGGTCCCCACGCCGCTCCATGCGCCACGCGGCGCGGTGATGGCCGAGGTTCTGCGCGGGGCCTTGAAGGTCTCGCCTGAAGCGGCGACAACATGGCCATGGTTAAAGACATCAGATGAATCCCAGACCCTGGGGGCAGCGCTTTTTCTGGAGATGGATGTCACCGACTGGTCAGCCCTGTGGCAAGACCCTTTCCATCTGGTTAAGGCCATTGCGGCACAGCACAAAACCTCGTCGTTCACCGCCTCCCGGCTGGTGATCGATACCCACGACGGGCAACGACAGGAACTACCCGTTACCTCTGGTTGGGTACAGCTGTTCAGTCCCAAACAGGATGGGGTCTTGGGCCGAGTCGATCGCATGCTGCGTTGTGGGCTCACCTATTGGATCAGCCGTTGGAGGCCGGATCTGAAACGACCCAGTCCGAATCCTTCCAAGAGCCCATTCTTCAGAACACTCGGCTTGGTCTGGGGCGGTCTCAAGCTGCTGTGGCATGCCAGTGCGGCGCGAACCTTCGTCTACGAATTGGCGCTGCAGTCTGATCAAGGTAACCTGGTACTGAAGGGCAACAAACTGATTCAACCCGCCATGCGTTGGGGCGAACTGGGGGGCTGGCTTCAGCAGAAAATCAATCACGGCGGGTGGCCAGCGCCACAGCGCCGCAGCGTCTGGGACCAACTCACCCAGCTTGATGTGACGCTGAACCATCCATCGCAAGCCACTGCGCTGGCATCAGGCCGCCTGCGCATGGATATTCCCGAGATGACGCGGCGCATAGCCCCGCAACTCAAGCCCGGTCCGGACACCTTGACCGCCATGAGTGCCATGGCCAGCTACCCGCTCATCTTGCTGCGGTATTTGCTGATTTCCCGAATTCTGGATTTTCGCTTGCCGGATTACAAAGCCGACCTGCCCAAGGAAGACCCGCTGGTTCAGCCAGACCAGGGCCCATTTGAGCTGGCCCAAAGCGCCTATCCTGATTTGCAATTGGCAGGCAAGCGCAGGGTTCAGGCCCAGCCACCGGTAGGCCTGGAGGTTCCCCTGCATCCGCATGACGAAAACTCCCAAGAAAAAATCTGGATCGGCCTGGTGCGTTACGCCCAGCCCAAGGTTCACAGCGTGCTCGATGGGCGGGGCCTGCGGCGTTTCAAATCCATCATTCTCTTCAACGGCTTTGCCCAGAACACCTTGTCCTTTGTGGCACAAGAGCTGGGCCAGCGCAGCCTGGCCGCCATGCTCTATGCCCAGGGCTGGGACATCTGGCTGCTGGAGTACCGCGTCAGCCCCTTCCTCAGAGCTTCAGCCAAGATGTCCAGCATGGATGACATTGGTGCAGCCGACATCCCTGCGGCGGTAGACCATGTTCTCAAACAACTGCAAAGCGAATGCCCCCCGTCTGAGCATCAGCCCCCTCAGTTGTTTGTGTTTAGTCATTGCGTGGGTTCAGCCTCCATGGCCATGTCGCTGTTGGGCGGGCATCTGACCCATCAGGCGGATGCGGTTTCACCGGAGAGGCCCAAAGTGGCGGGTGTGTTGTTTTCGCAGTTTCAGCCTTTTGTTGTGGGCTCGGTCACAGCGCAAATGCGGCTTCAAGTGGCCTCGGTGCTGGTCAATGCCATGGGCCTGGACTATGTGCAGTTTGCCGCTGGCACCGCCCAGGCCGATGTGCTGCATGCCTTGATGGACCGTTTGTTTGCTAGTTTTCATTACGATGAACACGAGCGCTGCCCCGGCGAGTCGGACTTGCGACTGATCCAACCCGATTGCACCAGTTGCAAACGCATGAGCGGGTTTCTCAGCCGGCTGTTCCGCCATGATCAGCTCATCGCCGCAACGCCCGGGCAGCGCGGCACCCATGAGAAGCTGGATGACTACTTCGGCAAAACCAATCTGGGCGTTTTTCTGCATGGGGCCAAATGCGTAGACTACGAGAAGCTGGTGGATGCCGATGGCCAGAATATTTATGTGACCGATGACAACATCAAGCGCTTTCTGGGCATGCCGGTGATGTTGCTGCATGGTCATGACAACGTCTTGTTCGACAAAGAGTCCTTGCTTGAAACCGAACGTCAGTTCAAGCGCGCCTTTGGTGCGCAGCGCTTACGAAGCAACCATGACCGTTTTTTTATTGCGCCCAACCATGCGCACTTTGATTGCACCATCGGCAAGAACGCCCCCGAGATTATTTTTTCCAAGGTGCTGGATTTTTTTGGTAACGCCTACACCGCCGAGCTTCCCGCAACGACCTTGCTCCCGCGCTTGCGTGCACGTCTGCCGCGCACCGGCCCCATCGCGGGCTGGGCCAGGCAGGAGGGTGGAGAGTTCATTCAAAGGGTGTGGATTGAAGTGGACAACACCCATGCCGACGAGACCGTTGCCGTCATGTCGGTGGTGACCACCGGCGCGACGTGTACCGTTCAGGCTTGGCCGCTTCGTCACTGCGCAGTGCAAGGTTATGTGCCGGTTCGCCCTGGCGTCCAAGCCAACCAGGGCGTCATGTATGCGGTAGCCGATCTGGTTTTGCCCGCGCAGGCCCATGGGGCCGCCAACATTGCCATGCTCAGCTTGCACACGCTCAGCGGCAATCCCCCAGAGTTGCCGCCTGCGCAGGCGCACGCTTGGCCAGCCAGCTGGGGCGAGCCTTTGACATTGGCAGAAGTACTTGATTCTCAGGGTCGCAGCCCCCTGGTTGTGGACATGGCGGCCACATCGGGGGGCGAACCTTCTGTTGCACCGGCAGCCTCAAGCGCTCTTGCGGTTTCAAGCGCTCCTGCAGTTTCAAGTGTTGGCGCGCCCAACGTACCACCTGAGCACACCACGGTTTATTCAGTCCTTGATGATGTGCCTGCACAGCGGCTGCAGCCCTTGCCCATGGCTCTGTCGCGCCAGGACGCCTTGGCACTTTGGCGGCCACTGGTGCACATCGTGCGCACCCAGCGCGCAGTTGCCTTGCAAGCCATGCCCGCAACCTTGTCGCGCCAGCGCAGAACCCTGCGCTCCATGAAAGAAGCCGTGCTGCGGCTGCGCGTACCCCAAAGCGGCGAATCGCTGCGGCTTGTGGCCTCAACATGTCGGCATCCGGGCCTGAGCGAACTGGAGTCCTGGCGCAGTGACCAAACCCTGTTGTCACTGGCCCATGCGGTGCGAGCAACCCCTGCACACTTCATGTGGATGCTGGGGGACCAGATCTATGCGGACGCCCGGGCCGGTTTTGCCGACAGTGCCTCCAGTCTGGAGCGATTGTTGCCCAGGTACCGCACCGCTTTTGGCTCGGCCGGGTTTCGTGCCCTGGCACGTCGCTTGCCCATGCACATGGTCATGGACGACCATGAAATCAATGACAACTGGAGCCAGGACGACATTGCCCTGGGTGGCAGTACCCTGAGCCGCAACGCGCTGAGTGCCTTTCGGGCGTTTCAGCGCGCTTATGGGCCAGACACGGCGGGGCCGTTGGGCATGGATGCCTTGTTTCAGGCTGCGCCCGCTGTATTTTTGTCACTCAACACACGCCTGCACCGTTGGCGCGCACTGGGTCCGAATCAGGCCCGCAGCATTTTGCATGCCGAACAATGGGTCCTGCTTGAGCAATGGCTGCTGGCAGAGCAGCGCAGGGGACGCCACCCCAAATTCATCGTCACTGGCAGCGTGCTGGCCCCGGGCCTGGCAAACGCATCGGGCTCTCCATCCCCACGGGATTCTGATAGCTGGCAATTCAGCCCGGATGAACGGCAGCGCTTGCTGGCGTTCATCGCGCGTGAACACATTGACAACGTCATTTTTCTATCGGGTGACTACCATTGCGCCGCACGTGCGGAAATTACCTTTAGCCACAGCCCGGTGCGTGCCTATGCGCTGGTCAGCCCGGCACTGCATGCCCCGCTGCGGTTTGCCAATGTGGCCGCGCACGAAGTCATAGCGCATGAGTCGCTGGCTTTACCAGGTGGCCATGCGCTGATTCAGGCGCAAGCCTGGAATGGCGATGGCTGGCTGGAATGCGAGATTTCCCAGACGGGTGAGCAGTCGTACCAGCTGCTGTCTCGCTTCAGGATGCTGCGCATGGATGAGACCAAGCCCGATGTGCTTACCCATACCTGGCAACTTTGACCCCTTTGTTTCCTCATTTTTCCCCTGATTTTTCCCCTAATATAGGGCAATGAGCACTGCCGCCATTGCCACCCCGAATGCCCTGCGCCAAGACGCCAGCCTGATAGGCCTGATTGGGACGGCGCACTTGGTCAGCCACTTCAGCCAGTTGTTGCTGGCACCACTTTTTCCGTGGATCAAGGACGCTTTTGATGTCAGCTACGCCCAACTGGGCTTGTTGCTGACGGTTTTTTTTGTGGTGTCGTGTTCGGTTCAGGCCTTGTCAGGTTTCTGGGTAGACCGTTATGGCCCGCGCCCCATCTTGTTTGTCGGCTTGTCCTTGATTGCTGTGGCGGCTTTTGGCTATTCGCTCAGCACCAACTACGCCATGCTCATGCTGTTTTCAGTGCTTGCCGGTGCCGGCAACGGGGTGTTTCACCCGGTGGACTTCACCCTCATTAACCGCAAGGTCAGTGCCCAGCGCCTGGGCCATGCTTACAGTGCCCATGGCATCACGGGCAGCTTGGGCTGGGCCGTGGCCCCGGCGTTGCTGGTGCCGCTCACCCTGGCTTACAACTGGCGGGTGGCGCTGGCGTGTGCCGGCTTTCTGGTGGTGGTGGTTATTGCGGTCTTGTGGGTTAACCGCCATCAGCTGCTTTTGTTGCCTGCTGCACCGGTGGCGCAGCCAGACCCAGCCCATAGCGCAGAAACACGTGGGCCAGAGGCCAACACTTTTGGCTTTTTGCGAATACCCGCCGTCTGGGCCTGCTTTACTTTCTTTTTTATCTTTGCCATTGCCCTGAGTCTGGTGCAGGTCTTTGCGCCACAGGCTGCCCGGTACTTGCATGGCGTTCCGCTTGCGCTGGTTGCCATCTGCATCACCAGCTTCATGGTCGCCAGCGCCGGGGGCATGGTCTTGGGTGGATTTTTGGTGAAAGACCCGCTGACCGCAGAAAAAGTGGTTGGCAGCGGCTTTGTTGTGGCCGCTGGCGTGGCCCTGGTGCTGGGCTTGGCCACTTTGCCTGCGGTGGCGGTGCCCGTGTTGTTTGCGTTTATGGGGTTTTCTTCCGGCATCGTAGGGCCATCTCGCGACCTGCTGGTCAAACGCGCCACCCCGGTCCACGCCACCGGGCGGGTCTATGGTGTGGTGTATTCGGGGCTGGATATCGGCCAGGCAATTTCG
>JBILKC010000209.1:0-5289 GCA_044376885.1 Hylemonella sp.
AAGCTGGGAGTAACCCAGGATCAACACTTTGGTGAACTGGTCAGCCAGGAAAATAACCAGGGCCAGACCCAGCCACTGCAGCATGCCGCCTGAGGAAGAGGAAGTAGGTTTTTTGGCCATCAGGCATGGATGCGGGTTTCGCCCGCACCGTACAAGTTGCTGGTACAGCGGCTGCAAAGGGTGGGGTGCGACGGGTCGACACCTACCTCTTGCCGGTAATGCCAACAGCGCTCACACTTGGTGTGCTCTGAGGCCTTGACCTTGATGGAGAGTTCATCTCCAGCTTCAATGTTCAGAGCGGATGTGATGAAAACAAACTTCAGGTCCTGGTCCAGGCTGGCCAGCAACGCATAGTCAGCTGGTGCCAGGGTGAGCGCCACTTCGGCCTGCAGGGATGAGCCCACCTGGCCTGCTGCGCGAAGCACCTCAATCTCCTTGTTCACCAGATCCCGGATTTCCCGGATACGGCCCCATTTGCTGAGCAGATCCTGGCCAGAGGCGTTGTGTTCGGGCTGCTGGGCCGGGAAATCCAGATACGTCTCCATGAAGATGGATTCGGAGCTGCCCAGCAATTGCCAGGCTTCTTCTGCCGTAAAGCTCAAAAACGGAGCCATCCAGCGCAGCATGGCGTGGGTGATCTGGTGCAATGCGGTCTGGGCACTGCGGCGGGCCAGAGAATTGGGTGCGGTGGTGTAGAGCCGGTCTTTCAGGACATCGAGGTAAAACGCGCCCAGGTCTTCACTGCAATACACCTGCAGTTTGGCCACGACAGGGTGAAACTCATAGGCCTCAAAATGCGCCAGGATATCGGTTTGCAGTTCGGCAGCTCGTGCCAATGCGTAGCGGTCAATCTGCAGCAACTGTTGGAAGGGCACGGCATCCGTGGCCGGGTTGAAGTCACTGATGTTGGCCATCAGGAACTTCAGGGTGTTGCGGATACGCCGGTAGGTGTCGACCACGCGGGCCAGAATTTTCTCGTCAATACCCAAATCGCCGGAATAGTCGGTGGCCGCGCACCACAGGCGGATGATCTCAGCGCCCATCTTGTTGCTGATCTCTTGGGGTGCAATCACATTGCCCACGCTCTTGCTCATCTTGCGGCCCTGGCCGTCGACCGTAAAGCCGTGCGTCAGCAGGCCCTTGTAAGGCGCATGGTCATCCGTGGCACAAGCGGTCAGCAGGGATGAGTGGAACCAGCCCCGGTGCTGGTCATGGCCTTCAAGGTAGAGGTCGGCCGGCCAGCTGGACTGCGCAGCATGACTTTTCTTGAGCACATGAAAGTGCGTGGTGCCCGAGTCAAACCAGACGTCCAGGATGTCCGTGCTTTTGATGTAGTGCGCAGCACCGTGTTCGCCTTCTGTGCCGAGGATTGATTCAGCCGTGGCCTGACTCCAGGCCTCAATGCCACCGGCTTCAACCAGATCGGCTGCACGGTCCATCAGTTCCATGGTGCGTGGGTGCAGCTCACCGCTGACTTTGTGGATAAAAAAGGGCAGCGGCACGCCCCAGTTGCGCTGGCGGCTGATGCACCAGTCTGGCCGCCCGGCAATCATGTCACGCAGCCTGGCCTTGCCGTTCTCGGGGTAGAAGCGGGTTTCTTCAATGGCCGCGAGTGCGAGCTGGCGCAAGGTTTTCGACGCCTTGTCTTTGGTGAAGACCCCGACACCCTCATCCATGCGCACAAACCACTGGGCGGCTGCGCGGTAGATCACGGGGGTTTTGTGACGCCAGCAGTGCGGGTAACTGTGGGTGATGTCATGGGTGGCAAACAAACGACCGGCGTTGCGCAGCGCCTCAATGACCACTGGCACTGCCTTCCAGATATTGAGGCCACCAAACAGCGCGAAGTCAGCGGCGTAGCGCCCGTTGCCCTGGACCGGATTGAGGATGTCCTCATAGGCCATGCCATGAGCCACGCAGCTGTTGAAGTCGTCCACACCATAGGCGGGAGAAGAATGCACGATACCGGTGCCATCATCGGCGGTGGCGTAGTCGGCCAGGTACACCGGGCTCAATCGCCGGTAGCCGGCGTCCACGTCGTAGAGGGGGTGCTTGAAGTTGATCAGTCCCAGGTTCTTGCCGCGGGTGGTGGCGAGCACCTGACCGGTGAGCTGGTAACGCGCCATGCAGGATTCGACCAACACGGCTGCCAGCACCATCAGGCCGCGCTCGGTCTGTACCAGCGCGTAGTCCAGTTCCGGGTTGAGGTTGAGCGCCTGATTGGCCGGAATCGTCCAGGCCGTGGTGGTCCAAATCACGGCGTAAGCGGGTTCAACGATGCGGGTCAAACCGAAGGCACGTGCAAGTTTTTCGGGTTCGGCGCATTCGAAAGCCACATCCAGTGTGGTGCTCTTCTTGTCCTGGTATTCGATCTCGAACTCGGCCAGTGAGCTGCCGCAGTCAAAGCACCAGTACACCGGTTTGAGACCGCGGTAAACAAAGCCACGCTCCATGATGCGCTTGAGGGCACGGATCTCGTTGGCCTCGTTGGCGAAATCCATGGTGCGGTAGGGGTTGTCCCATTCACCGAGCACGCCCAGACGTTTGAAATCGGCCATCTGGCCGACGATTTGCTCGGTCGCAAAGGCACGGCACTTGGCCTGAAAATCCGCACGCGAATTCAGCGCCGGGGTATTTTTTCCGTACAGTTTTTCAATTGCATTCTCAATCGGCAAGCCGTGGCAATCCCAACCCGGCACGTAGATGGCATCCATGCCTTTGAGTTGACGCGCTTTGACAATCATGTCTTTGAGGATTTTGTTGACAGCGTGTCCAATGTGAATCTGGCCGTTGGCATAGGGTGGGCCATCATGGAGCACAAATTTGGGCGCGCCGTGACGGACATCGCGCAGTTTTTTATACAGACCTTTGTCTTCCCAGGCCTTGACCCAGCCTGGCTCCCGCTTGGGCAAGTCACCCCGCATCGGGAATGGCGTGTCAGGCAGGTTCAGGGTGCTGCGGTAATCGGGTTTTTCAGTGGTCATGGGGATGGCTGGGAGGCAAAGTACGCACGGGCATCATCACAATCTTTCTGGATTCCGGTTTTCAACGCATCCAGGCCGTCGTACTTGAACTCGTCATGCAGTTTATGGAGCAGTTCTACCCTGACAATTTTACCGTAGGCCCCATCAACACCCAACGAAGCAGGCCAGTCCAGGCAATATGTTTCCAGCAGCACCTGACCGCGGTTGACATCGTTGGCATCCAGTGAGGGTCTGACCCCGAGATTGGCAACACCCGGGAGTGGCATTTGGCTCAACCCATGCACCTGGACGGCAAAAATGCCGCTGGCAGCGGGTTTCCAGTGGGCAAAGCGCAGGTTCAGGGTGCGGAAACCCAAGTCACGCCCCAGTTTGCGTCCATGCACCACATGGCCGGAGATGTGATACGGGTGACCGAGCAGGCGCGCTGCGTCACTCATCAGTCCTTTCGCCAGAGCCTCACGCACAGCACTGCTGGAGACCCTCAGGCCATGGACTTCATAGCTGTTCATGCGCGCAACATCAAAACCCTGGGACTGCCCCGCCCTGTCCAGCATGGCGTAGTCTCCGCCACGCCGTGCGCCGAAGCGGAAGTCGTCGCCCACCAGAACGTAGCGGGCACGCAGGCCGTTGAGCAGAACCTCATCAATGAACGTCTGGGCCGTTTGTGATGCGAGCCGGGCATCGAACGGAAGCACGACGACCTGACCCACACCGCAACGGGCCAGTTCGGAGAGCTTGTCCCGCAGCGTGCCCACCCGCGCCGGGGCGAGGTCAGGCTTGTCGTGCAGCGCTGCAAAGTAGTCCCGAGGGTGCGGCTCGAAGGTCAGCACACAACTGGGCACGCCACGCTGCAGGGCTTCACTGCGCAGCAGGGCAAGCATGGCCTGATGGCCGCGGTGGACGCCGTCGAAGTTACCGATAGTCAAAGCGCAAGCCGGTGCCAGGCCGGGATGCTGGTAGCCACGAAAAATTTTCATCGGTTTGTTATCTTTTTGATAGCGGATTATCCAGTCTCACGAGGGACTTTGTCCTGAGTCTGTCATGAAAACAGGTTATATTGTCCCTCAGAGACATCAGCGTTCCGAGTCAGTGGTTTCATCAGTGAAGTTACAGGAGGCGTATTTTGAAAGTCTTGAAGTTGTCGGCCCAGGGTTTGCCCCAGTCGTGGATCTCGCTTGAGCAGGCGGTGATCCATTACGCCTCGGGCGAGGTGCGCTGGGAATCCGGCGGCGAAGTCGCCGTGTTTCATGGTGGGCACAACGCTGTGACCGGCCAGCAATCGATCATCACCGTCAACAGCATCATCGGTACCCGGGGCGTGCCCAATATCAACCCCTTCAACCTGAGGCCTGGCCTGACCAACAGCAAATTGTTTGCTCGGGATCGCAATGTGTGCGCCTACTGCGGGGATCATTTTCACGAAACCCTGCTGACCCGGGAACACATCATTCCTTTTGCCCAAAACGGCGTCGATACCTGGATGAATGTGGTCACTTCCTGCCGGGCCTGTAACCACCGCAAGAGCAGCCGTACCCCTGAGCAGGCCGGCATGCCGCTTCTTTATGCCCCTTACGTCCCCAGTCTATGGGAAGACTTCATTCTGCGAAACCGGCGTATCTTGTCGGATCAGATGGAATTCTTGATGGCGCATGTGCCCAAGTCATCGCGGCTGTTGATCTAGGACGTAGCCCAGACCTAAGACCCCAAGCCTGTGCCTGAATCACACACGTTCAGGCAAACACACCCGCCGTGTCCTGCATACGGCTTGAGACCTCACCCAAATGGTGCAGGGTGTCACCGAAGGTCATTTCCAGTTGTGTGAGTTTGCGGAAGTAGTGGCTCACGATGTATTCATCGGTCACGCCGATGCCACCATGCAGCTGGACGGCCTGCTGGGAGACAAAACGCATGCTCTGGCCCAGTTGCACTTTGGCGCGAGCCATCGCGACCCGTCGCTCGGGCTCGGGCGCGTTGAGCTTGAGACTGGCGTAATAACTCATGGATCGTGCCAGTTCGAGTTGCATCTTCATGTCGGCGGCTCGGTGGCGCAGCGCTTGAAAACTCGCGATCGCCACGCCGAATTGCTTGCGGGTATTCATGTACTCCGTGGTCACAGCCAGTGTCATGTCCATCACGCCTACCGCCTCAGCGCAGCTCGCCGCAAGGCCGATATCCACCGCATGTTCCAGCGCTGACAGGCCGCTCAGTGTGACAAGTTGCGCCGGTGTGTTGGCCAGGCTGACATCGGCCGCGCGCGCATTGTCCTGGGTGCTGTAGCCACGTGTGCTTACACCCGGGGCTGCTC
>JBILKC010000210.1:0-5248 GCA_044376885.1 Hylemonella sp.
TGACAATCCTGGACATGCCCTCATGGTTGCGGTGGCTGTGCTGGTAGTGACCTGTCCCTGCGCGCTTTCGCTGGCTACACCTGCCGCAATGCTCTCAACGGCTGGCACGCTGGCGCGCCGGGGAACACTGGTGAGGAGGTTGCAGGCATTGGAGTCATTGAGCCGGGTTGACTGGTTTATTTTTGATAAAACCGGAACCTTGACGCGAGACGCCATGGTGATCTCATCCATCACAACGCGCCCAGGGATTAGTCCATCCCAGGCGCTTGCACAGGCAGCCGCACTTGCACAACACTCACGGCATCCTGCTTCAAGAGCCGTGATGGCCCAATTCGCCCGCGAAGTCAAACCTGAATCTTGTCCATGGTTTGCCCGGCAGGTTGAAGAATTGGCGGGGCAAGGTCTGCGGGGGATGGTTAGCACTGCGGCAGAGCCCCAGACCAGTCATGAACTCAAGTTAGGGTCGGCGGCTTTCTGTGGTGTTGAGTTGTCCGGGATGCAAGGCCCGGCGATGCAAGGCTCTGCTGTTTTCCTGAGTGATCAAGATGGCTGGCTGGCTACGATTGCGTTGATAGAAGATATCCGACCGGATGCCGCGCAAAGCCTTGCGTCCCTTAACGCATTTGGCATGCAGGTTCATATTCTGTCTGGTGATACCCAGATTGCCGCCAACCGTCTAGCCGCTGATTTGGGCAGCGCAGTGGGTATCGGGCAGGTACACGGGGACTGCACGCCGCAGGACAAACTCACCTTCCTTCGTGAGGCGCAAAGGGCCGGCCATCAGGTTGCTGTTGTGGGCGATGGCTTGAACGACGGCCCGGTTCTGGCCGCAGCGCACGTGTCATTTGCCTTCGGTCGTGCGATTCCCTTGGCACAAGCCCAAGCCGATTTTGTGGTGATGGGCGAACGTCTGTTGTCCGTGGTTGATACGGTTGTCCTCGCACGAAAAACCATGCGTATCGTGCGACAAAACCTGGCCTGGGCCGTCGCCTATAACGCGGTATGTGTGCCCTTGGCGGTGTTCGGCTATCTGCCAGCATGGTTGGCCGGTTTGGGCATGGCCTGCAGTTCCTTGTGGGTCGTGTTGAACGCTTTGCGGCTGACCAGCAGCAAACAATGGACAGGGATGGACTGATGGACATTCTTTACTTGCTCATTCCCTTGTCGGTCATTCTGGTTTTTTTTATTCTGGGTGGCCTTTGGTGGGCCATTCATCGCGGTCAATTTGAGGACATAGAGGCTGAAGGTGAGCGGATTCTCAAAGAGCCTTGAGATCGATTGATCCAAATCAAACCGGAGCTGCCGAATTAAGCGCAAACTCCGGATAAATATTCAACTGGGGTGCGCATATGACTTTAGGAAATTCGAAGGCTTCGGTTTACAACGATGGGGTTGTCAGGCAGTTTGCCCTGATGACCGTGGTCTGGGGCGTGGTCGGCATGCTGGTGGGTGTCATCATTGCCGCACAGCTGGCTTGGCCAGAGCTTAATTTTGGAATTCCCTGGTTAAGTTATGGGCGATTAAGACCCCTGCACACCAACGCCGTGATCTTTGCGTTTGGCGGTTGCGGCTTGTTTGCATCTGCCTACTATGTTGTCCAGCGGACCTGTCAGGTGCGCTTGTTTGCCGGTCCTTTAGCCAGCTTTACCTTCTGGGGCTGGCAACTGGTCATTCTGGCGGCAGCCGTTTCACTCCCCCTGGGCTATACCCAAGGAAAAGAATACGCGGAACTCGAGTGGCCCATTGACATCCTGATCACCCTGGTCTGGGTTTCATTTGCCGTGGTTTTCTTTGGCACCGTAGGCACCCGCAAGGTCAGGCATATTTATGTCGCCAACTGGTTTTTTGGTGCCTTCATCATCGCCGTGGCCCTTTTGCATCTCGTCAACAGCGCGGCCATCCCTGCTGGAGTCATGAAGTCTTATTCTGCTTATGCAGGCGTTCAGGACGCCATGATCCAGTGGTGGTACGGTCACAATGCAGTCGGTTTTTTCCTGACGGCCGGATTCCTGGGCATGATGTATTACTTCATCCCCAAACAGGCTGAGCGGCCGATTTACAGCTACCGTTTGTCCATCGTCCATTTCTGGGCCTTGATCTTTACCTACATGTGGGCTGGTCCACACCATTTGCACTACACCGCTTTGCCAGACTGGACGCAGTCTGTCGGTATGGTTTTCTCCCTCATTTTGCTGGCGCCCAGCTGGGGCGGCATGATCAACGGCATCATGACCTTGTCGGGTGCCTGGCACAAACTGCGTGACGATCCCATACTGCGCTTTTTGATTGTGTCCTTGTCGTTTTATGGCATGTCGACCTTTGAAGGTCCGATGATGTCCATCAAAACGGTCAACGCCCTGAGCCATTACACCGACTGGACTGTCGGACACGTGCACTCCGGTGCCTTGGGCTGGGTCGGGTTGATCACCATGGGCAGCATGTATTACCTGATTCCGAGGTTGTTTGGTCAAAAGCAGATGTACAGCACCAAGGCCATTGAGATTCATTTCTGGGCCGCCACCATCGGTATCGTGATCTATATCGCCGCCATGTGGATTGCCGGGGTCATGCAGGGACTGATGTGGCGCGCGATCAACCCCGATGGCACGCTGACCTACACCTTTGTCGAATCAGTCAAAGCCTCATTTCCCTTCTATGTCCTTCGTCTGGTAGGTGGCCTGCTTTACTTTGGCGGCATGCTGCTCATGCTGTGGAATGTCCTCAAAACTGCCACTGCCGGCCGTTCCGTAGATGTATCCATCCCTGCCGTTACCGCTCACGCTTAAAAGGATCAACTTCCATGTCAAGCAATCAACACCCCGGCGGTCTCTCGCACGAGAAGATCGAAACCAACAACTTTCTCATGATCGTACTGATCCTGCTGGTACTTCTGGTCGGCGGTATGGTTGAGATCGTTCCCTTGTTTTTCCAGAAATCCACCACCGAGCCCATCAAGGGTATCCAGCCCTACACGGCTGTCCAACTGGCCGGTCGCGATATTTATATTCGGGAAGGTTGCTACAACTGCCACTCACAGATGATCCGGCCTTTCCGTGCAGAGACCCTGCGCTACGGCCATTATTCGGTGGCTGGTGAGTCTGTCTATGACCACCCGTTCCAGTGGGGCAGCAAGCGCACCGGCCCTGATCTGGCGCGGGTGGGCGGCAAGTACAGCGACGAGTGGCACCGTGTTCACCTCAACAATCCTCGTGACCTGGTTCCCGAATCGAATATGCCTGCCTACCCTTGGCTTCTCCAGGATAAGGTAGACCATGCGTCCCTGCCAACTCACCTGAAAGCCTTGCGCGCGGTTGGCGTTCCTTATACGGATGAGCAAATCGCCAAGGCCTCTGAAGAGGCCAAGGGCGTCACCGAAATCGATGCCCTGATCGCGTATTTGCAGGTTTTGGGCCTGGCCCTTAAATAATTCACCGGAGTACCAACATGGATGTCAACACACTTCGCTCCATTGCGACCGTAGCCGGACTGATGACCTTTATAGGGATTGTGGTTTGGGCCTGGTCCAAGCGCAATGCCGCTGATTTTGAAGAAGCAGCCAGGCTGCCATTCAATCAGGACTAACAGCCTCTAGGAGTAAGAACAATGAGCGATTTCACAAGCAACTTCTGGTCTTTTTTTGTCGCAGGTGTCACTCTGCTCAGCATTCTGGCCTGCGTGCTGCTGCTTTGGTTCAGTGGCAAAGCCAAGGCCATGACAGCCAACGACAACACCACCGGGCATGTCTGGGACGGCGACCTGCGCGAGATGAATAACCCCTTGCCACGTTGGTGGGTATGGTTGTTCGTCATCACGATTCTGTTTGCCCTGATCTATTTGGCCATGTACCCGGGCTTGGGGACTAGCCCCGGCCAATTGGCCTGGACATCGGCGGGGCAGCACAAGCTCGAAATTGATAAAGGGCAGGCCGAAGTGGCCCCTATCTATGCCAGATTTGTGGCGATGTCACCGCAAGATGTTGCCAAAGACCCCCAAGCCATGGCGATCGGTGAGCGCCTCTACATGAACAATTGCTCCCAGTGCCATGGATCGGACGCACGCGGTAGCAAGGGCTTTCCCAACCTGTCTGATCGGGACTGGTTGTATGGAGGGGCTCCTGAGAACATCAAGGAAACACTGACCAAGGGACGCATGGGCAACATGCCGCCAATGGGAGCAGCGGTGGGTACCGCGGATGACGTCAAAAATGTGGCCCACTATGTGCTCAGTCTCTCCGGCAGTCCGCATGACACCTTGCGGGCGTCACTGGGCAAGTCCAAGTTCGGCGTCTGTGCGGCTTGCCACGGGCTTGACGGCAAGGGCAACCCGGCAGTTGGTGCCCCCAATCTGACCGACGACATCTGGTTGCACGGTTTTGGCGAAAAGGCCATTGTGGCCATGGTCAACAACGGCAAAGTCAACCAGATGCCAATGCAGGCTGACAAGCTCAGCGCCGAGCAAATTCACGTACTTGCATCGTATGTCTGGGGCATGTCCAACATCTCCAAATCAGGCGCCAACTAACACAGGCTGTCTCATTGACTGCTGCCAAATCCACCCCCAAGACCGTCATTCCCATCCTGCCAGAGCCTATTGGGGGTGCAGCAGATGAGGATGGGGAGATGTTTTCGCTGTTCGAAGCGCAAAAAAAGATATATCCCCGAAGCGTCTCAGGGCTGTTTGTCAAATGGCGATGGGGCCTGGTATTCCTGACGCAACTGGTTTTTTACGGACTCCCTTGGCTGGAGTGGGGTCAGCGTCAGGCCGTTTTGTTTGATCTGGAGGCCCGGCGTTTTTATATTTTCGGCCTGGTTCTCTACCCGCAGGACTTCATTTATCTCACGGGCCTGCTGGTCATTTCGGCCCTGTCCTTATTCTTGTTCACGGCTGTTGCCGGCCGCTTGTGGTGTGGTTATGCCTGCCCGCAAACCGTTTACACCGAAATTTTTCTCTGGATCGAGCGCAAGGTCGAAGGGGACCGTTCCGCCCGCATGCGGCTCGATGCCGGCGGCATGACCCTGGAAAAGCTGGTTAAAAAATCGAGCAAGCATTTGCTCTGGGGTCTGGTTGCCGCATGGACGGGCTTTACCTTCGTCGGCTATTTCACGCCTATCCAGGTTCTGGGTATGGAGTTTTTGCAGACGCGCATGGGCTCCTGGGAGGTTTTTTGGGTTATTTTTTATGCATTTGCAACCTATGGCAACGCCGGTTTCATGCGCGAACAGGTGTGCAAGTACATGTGTCCCTATGC
>JBILKC010000211.1:0-5206 GCA_044376885.1 Hylemonella sp.
GGCCTGCTGAATCTGCGGCATGCGGGTGGAGCCGCCCACCATCACAATGCCGCTGATGTCGGCGGTGGAGAGTTGGGCATCCCGCAAAGCCTTGCGCACTGCGCTCAAGGTGCGGGCCGTCAAGGCGGCTGTGGCCGCTTCAAAGTCTGATCGTTTGATATCAAAAACCAGCTCAACCCCCGCCAGCATTGCCCTGAATGCTACTAAATCCGTAGTAGAGAGCTTTTCCTTGCATTGCCGTGCGGCCACCCTCAGGCTGGCCTTGTCCCCTGCGGTCACGCTGTGATGCCCGGTTTGGGACAGCACCCAGTCCACCAGAGCCGCATCAAAGTCGTCACCGCCCAGCGCCGAGTCGCCGCCGGTGGCGATCACCTCAAAGACGCCCTGGGTCAGGCGCAGGATGGAGATATCGAAGGTGCCGCCACCCAGGTCGTAAATTGCGAATGTGCCTTCGCTGGCATTGTCCAGCCCATAAGCAATAGCCGCAGCCGTAGGCTCATTGATCAGGCGCAACACATTCAGACCGGCCAGCTGCGCGGCGTCTTTGGTGGCCTGGCGCTGGGCATCGTCAAAATAGGCAGGCACGGTAATGACAGCGCCATAGAGATCATCATTAAAAGTGTCTTCAGCACGGTAGCGCAGAGTGGCCAAAATATCGGCACTGACCTCTACCGGAGACTTCTCGCCCGCAACCGTGGCAATGCCCAGCATGCCGCTGTGTTCTATGAACTGGTAGGGCAGGTTTTCACGGCCAACCAGGTCATGCACTGAACGCCCCATAAACCGCTTGACCGAGGCCAGTGTGTTCTCAGGGTCACTGGCCAGGTGTTGCTGGGCGTCAAAGCCGATTTGCCGTCCGCCATCGGCCAGATAACGCACGATGGAGGGCAAAATCACCCGGCCCTGGGCATCCGGCAGACATTCAGCCACGCCATTGCGAACGCCTGCCACCAGGGAATGGGTGGTGCCCAGGTCTATGCCCACGGCCACACGTCGTTGGTGGGGGTCAGGCGTCTGGCCCGGTTCAAAAATTTGTAGCAACGCCATGTTTAGTTGTCTAGTTGGTCCAAGCGGGACTGGATGTCTTTGAGGAATCGTTCAATGAACATGAGGGCCCGAACCTGGGCCACTGCAGCGGGATAGTCATGCGCCTGATCCAGCAACACCTCGCATTTTTGGAGCGTGCTGTTCTTGACTGACAAGACTTCATCGTGGATTTTATAAAGGTCGTCCGCACCGTCTGCCTCCTCCAGGGCTTCACGCCAGCTCATTTGTTGAACCAGAAACTCAGCCGGCATGGCGGTATTGTTCTCGGCGTTCACCGGGGCGGCATGGAGTTCACACAGGTAAGCGGCCCGCTTGAGCGGGTCTTTGAGACGCTGGTAGGCCTCGTTGATGCGCACCGACCACTGCATGGCAACCCGTTGGGCGGCAGCGCCCTGGGCGGTAAATTTGTCGGGGTGGGCCTCGCGCTGCAGATCTTTCCACCGCGCATCCAGCGCAAGCCGGTCTTGCGCAAACCGGGTGTCAAGACCAAACAGTTCGAAATCAGTGGACTGGAGATTCACACCCGGAACGACTCGCCGCAGCCGCAGCGGTCACGCTCTTTCGGGTTGTTGAATTTGAAGCCTTCATTCAGACCTTCCCGCACAAAATCCAACTCGGTGCCGTCTATGTAGGCCAGACTTTTGGGGTCGACCAGCACTTTGACCCCATGGTCCTCAAAGACGATGTCTTCGGGCGCGAGGTCGTCCACATACTCCAGCTTGTAAGCCAGGCCCGAGCAGCCGGTGGTCTTGACTCCCAGACGCACCCCCACGCCCTTGCCTCGCTTGGCAAGGTAGCGGTTCACGTGCCGGGCTGCGGCTTCGGTTAGCGTTACAGACATGTCTATCTTTCGGGGGAAACTCAGTTCAAATGCTTTTTCTTGTAGTCGTCCACAGCCGCTTTGATGGCGTCTTCGGCAAGAATCGAGCAGTGGATCTTGACCGGAGGCAAGGCCAGTTCTTCGGCAATCTGGCTGTTTTTAAGCGCCGCGGCCTGGTCCAGGGTCTTGCCCTTGACCCATTCCGTGACCAGCGAGCTTGACGCAATGGCCGATCCACAGCCGTAGGTTTTAAAGCGCGCATCTTCGATGATGCCGGTTTGTGGATTGACCTTGATTTGCAACTTCATCACGTCGCCACAGGCCGGTGCGCCCACCATGCCGGTACCCACCGACTCATCGCCCTTGTCAAAAGAGCCGACATTGCGGGGGTTTTCATAATGCTCAACGACTTTTTCAGAATATGCCATGGTGATACCTCATTAAATTCAAATAATTTCTTGTGAAGACGCGGTTTAGTGGGCGGCCCACTGAATGGTGCTGATGTCGATGCCATCCTGGTACATCTCCCACAGCGGGCTCAGGTCGCGAAGCTTGGCCACATTGAGCTTGATGGTCTCAACGGCGTAATCAATTTCTTTCTCGGTGGTCCAGCGCCCGATGGTCATGCGCAGGCTGCTGTGGGCCAGCTCGTCACTGCGACCCAGGGCACGCAGCACATAGCTGGGCTCCAGACTGGCGGATGTGCAGGCCGAACCGCTAGAAACCGCCAGACCCTTGATGCCCATGATCAGGGACTCACCTTCCACATAGTTAAAACTCATGTTCAGGTTGTGAGGCACGCGTTGCGTGAGGTGGCCGTTGATAAAAACCTGTTCAACATCCTTGAGGCCTGCCAGCATGCGGTCGTGCAAGGCGCGAATGCGCACGTTCTCCTGGGCCATCTCGGCCTTGGCAATGCGGTAAGCCTCACCCATGCCGACAATTTGGTGGGTGGGCAATGTGCCTGAGCGCATGCCGCGCTCATGACCGCCACCATGCATTTGCGCCTCAATCCGTACACGCGGTTTACGGCGCACAAACAAGGCACCAATACCTTTAGGCCCATAGGTTTTATGGGCTGTCAGGCTCATCAGGTCTACCGGCATCTTGCTGATGTCAAAAGCAACGCGACCGGTGGCCTGGGCTGCGTCGACGTGAAAAATCACGCCTTTTTCGCGGCAGATGGCTCCAATGGCGGCAATGTCCTGAATCACACCGATTTCATTGTTCACAAACATCACGCTGGCCAGAATGGTGTCGGGGCGGATGGCCGCCTTGAACACGTCAAGGTCCAGCAGGCCATCGGACTGCACGTCCAGGTAGGTGACCTCAAAACCCTGACGCTCGAGTTCGCGGCAGGTATCAAGCACGGCTTTGTGCTCGGTTTTGACGGTAATGATGTGCTTGCCCTTGGTTTTGTAGAAGCCCGCAGCGCCCTTGATGGCCAGGTTGTTGGATTCGGTGGCACCGGAAGTCCAGACAATTTCGCGCGGGTCAGCGCCAATCAGGTCGGCGACATGGCCCCGGGCCTTTTCTACTGCGGCTTCGGCTTCCCAGCCCCAGGCATGGCTGCGTGAAGCCGGGTTGCCAAAGTGCTGGCGCAGCCAGGGAACCATGGCATCAACCACCCGCTCATCGCAGGGGTTGGTCGCGCTGTAGTCCATATAGATGGGGAAATGGGGTGTGGAGTCCATCTTGAAGTCTTTAAATGAAATGTAAATGTGCAGATCAGGCAGAAGCCGCCGGATCAGGTTTTGGAAAGCACCGAGCCCAGCGCAAACACAGAATTAGGGGTATTTTTGGACAAGGGCTTGACGACGGGCATGGGCAAAATGGCACGTTTGACCAGTGGCTTGACTTCGACTTGCATGCCTTTGGCCAGTTGCTCGTCCACCAGCTTTTGCAGGGTGACCGAATCCAGAAACTCCACCATGCGGGTGTTGAGGGAAGACCACAGCTCATGGGTCATGCAGCGCCCGGCTTCGCCCAGGCAATTTTCTTTGCCGCCGCACTGGGTGGCGTCTAGCGGTTCGTCAACGGAGCGGATTATGTCGGCCACCGTGATGGCGGCGGCTTCGCGGTTCAAGCTGTAGCCACCGCCGGGGCCCCGGGTAGAGTCAACCAGCTGATGGCGACGCAGCTTGCCAAACAACTGCTCCAGATACGACAGGGAAATCTGTTGGCGTTGGCTGATTCCGGCCAGCGTCACGGGGCCACTGGTCTGGCGTAAAGCCAGATCAATCATCGCGGTAACCGCAAACCGACCTTTGGTAGTAAGACGCATGGTGAACCCCTTAACTTGAGTATTTGAGTCAAGTATAGCAAGAAGCCCACTAAATTGCTCGGGATTAACCCAAAACCCTCCCAAGCCGGGAACCAGCGCAACGCAGAAGCTAAAGAACCACGTTGTCTTTGACCGCGGCACCAAATGCCGACGTTTTGAGCACCGAGAGCTGATCACGCACCCGGGCGGCTTTTTCAAACTCCAGATTACGGGCGTGTTCGAGCATGAGTTTTTCCAGGCGCTTGATTTCGCGCGCAATGTCTTTCTCGCTCATGTCTTCAATCTGGGCACGCTGCATGGCGTCCTGCTCCAGCCGCTCGGCCTCTTTGCCGGCTTTCTCGCTGTAGACCCCGTCAATCATGTCCCTAACTTTCTTGACGATGCTGCGCGGTGTGATGCCATGGTCCAGGTTGTGCTGCACCTGTTTTTTGCGGCGGCGCTCGGTTTCACCCATGGCGCGCTTCATGGAATCGGTCATCTTGTCGGCATACAGAATGGCGCGGCCATTGAGGTTTCTCGCTGCCCGGCCTATGGTCTGGATGAGTGAGCGCTCGGAGCGCAAAAAGCCCTCTTTGTCTGCATCCAGAATCGCCACCAGGGACACCTCGGGAATGTCCAGCCCCTCGCGCAGCAGGTTGATGCCGACCAGCACATCAAAAGCCCCCAGACGCAGGTCACGCAATATTTCAACCCGTTCAACCGTGTCGACGTCACTGTGCAGGTAACGTACTTTCACACCGTTGTCGCTGAGGTAGTCGGTGAGCTGCTCGGCCATGCGTTTGGTCAGGGTGGTAATCAGCACCCGCTCGTGCTTCTCGACCCGGATGCGAATTTCCTGCAGCACATCGTCCACCTGGTGGATGGCAGGCCGCACTTCGACCTCGGGGTCCACCAGTCCGGTCGGACGAACCAGTTGCTCCACCACCTGACCGGCGTGTTCGTTCTCCCATTGGGCGGGGGTGGCCGAGACAAAGATGGCCTGGCGCATCTTGGTCTCAAACTCCGCAAACTTCAGCGGCCGGTTGTCCAGTGCACTGGGCAGCCGAAAACCGTAC
>JBILKC010000024.1:0-16618 GCA_044376885.1 Hylemonella sp.
GCTTCTCTTATTCAGGGCTTCGCTGGGAGCTGGCGCACCATGCGATCAAAGTCGCTCTCAAACATGCGGTCTTGTACGATGCGGTATTTCTCGAATTCGCTCTCCGCATGGGCCTTTGCAATTTCGGTAGTGACCTTGCCCGCATCTTGCAACACGCCTCGGTCGGTGGCTTCAATGAAGCGGTTCAGGCGCGTCTCCCAGTCTTGCATCGTCATGGGAATCTTTCGTAGCGCCATGCTCTCCGCAACGTCCAGATAGGCCGACACCAGCCGCTGTAACTGTGCGAGCTCATCATCCGTCAGATAGTTCTTTGCTACCGCCACGTCGAACTTTTGAATCTTGCCCGCAGGCGCATCCGCCCAAGTGGTCAGGCCCATGTGCGCCTTGCCTGCGTCGGCACGGTGAAACAAGACCTCTGCCGCTGTTTGCCCATGAATGGCCCAGTGCAACTTATTTTGCACGGTGGCAAAAAACCGCTTGGTGGCTTGCGCTGTGAAGTCGTAGTCCAGTGAAGTTGCGTAGATGTCGGTGATCTTTTGGTAAAACTTGCGCTCCGAGAGGCGAATCTCGCGGATACGGGCTAGCTGCTCTTCAAAATACTGCTCGGTCAGAACAGAACCGCCGCGCTTGAGGCGCTCGTCGTCCATTGCATAGCCCTTGATGGTGAACGACTCGATGATCGTCGTAGCCCACTTGCGAAACTGCACCGCCCGCTCAGAATTCACCTTGTAGCCCACGGCAATGATGGCTGCCAAGTTGTAATGCTGGGTGTTGTAGGTTTTACCATCGGAGGCAGTTATCCGAAAATTTTGGATAACTGAACTGGCCTCCAGCTCGCTATCTGCGAACACCTTCTTCAGATGGTAGTTGACGGTGCGAACGTCCACGTCGTACAGCTGCCCCAACATCTTCTGTGTAAGCCACACATTTTCATCCGCATACACCGCCTCTACGCCCCCCTGGCCGCTGGCGGCAATGAAGGTCAGGTACTCGGCGGTTGACGAGCGGGCTAAAGAAGGTTTCGACTTATTCATAGTCATTGCCAAAGTAATAAGGCTTATGCCGAAAGACAGGCTGTACAGGCATAGCGTGTGAGCATGATGTCTTCGAACTCACGCTGGCTGCCAGAGCCAAGGTCGACCATTTTCCTGGCGTCAGGAAAATGGTTAGCAATGTCATGCCCAGAGACTTCGCACGCGGTTTTGGCTTTGCTAACGACGTTGAGAAAGTTTTCCCACTTGGTGTAACCCATTAGGTGCTGAATATCGCGCGCCAGCCAGTACTCCACGCCACTCTCTGTCTGCTGCGCGTGGCCTTCAAAGGTGTCGGTGAGCGACTGCACTATCTCGGTCTTCATGTCTGATCCCCCAGTGTGTTTCATGGTGCTTTTCGCACATGGTTTCAGGGCTGGCATAGGTAGGACAAACTTCTTGCTGAGCCCTCATGTACTGATATTTTATACAGTATTTCATGGCCCACGTAAGTTAAAAGCTTGAACATGGAGAAAGTGGAAGACGCGCCGTTCTCGCCGCTGGACCGGATTGGGCTGTTGACCATGCGCAATCTGGATATCACCGATACGCGGGCCAAGCTGGGGATTTATTCCAATGCGGGGATGCTGGAGTTGGGCAAGGGGGATGACTTTTTGAAGTTGGGTAAATAAAACCAAATACGGTTGA
The DNA here is from genome assembly GCA_044376885.1 of Hylemonella sp. Lineage (GTDB taxonomy): Bacteria > Pseudomonadota > Gammaproteobacteria > Burkholderiales > Burkholderiaceae_C > JBEIGE01. Next base: position 1,680 of record JBILKC010000024.1, read on the forward strand.
AGTTCGTTCAGTAGGTAAGCGTGAGGTTAGTAGAGGTCTCCGGCAACGGAGACAGCCCGAACGGGTGGAACCCTCGAACTCAGGACCTACAACTTATTCAAACGCCCGCCATTGCGGGCGTTTTCTTTTGGTCATTCAGGCTACAGCTTCCTGTTCGATCTTTGTTGCGCTAGTCCGTCTTGGCAAGAAATCTTGAATATCGCTACTTCGTTTCACCTCATGGGTTGCGATGCACCGAGAAGAAAACACCTGATGCAACGCAATAGCAAAGCTGCAGCAACGCCAACCGTTTATGGTTTATGGCCTCGAAATTGGCAGGCTCAAACTCGAACCAATCAACGGGCACATCAACAAAGTAGTGACGTCCGTGCTATCAACTACAAAAGCGGCTTAGCCCCCTTACCAACGTCGGCTGGCAACAGCAATCGCCCCAAAACATCTGAAATTTCTGCAGTACTTCCAGACATGGGTACCGCAACCATAGCAACTTCGACCTGACGTAACCCATGTCTGACTGCGGCACGAGACAATACCCGTCCTTGGTCGCGGAGTATTTGCCACTGGTCATGGGGTGTTGGGTAGGCGAGGCATGCAACCACACGCGGAGTATCAAAAAGGCTGCTGTAAGCCAGAACTTGGAGCAAGTCTTCCCGATGCTGTGCTTGCCAATCGTGCTCACCTCTTGCGTATCCACCGTAACCAACCAGTTGGGCGTGACGCTTGTATTTGGCATCAATGACCAGCGTGACATCTGGGCGCTGCAAAACCACATCTGGAATCAGTGCGCGTTGGGTGCCCAATCGTTGTGGTTGCCAATGCAGTCGCACCAAAGTTTCGTGCCGGCGGCCTGCAGTGAGTTTGGCCTGAAAGCGTTTGGCCGTAGCTTCTGCTATGGACTCAATCCATGCTTCAAAAAAAACTGCCATGTCCATGCGCCACGGCAGACCTGCCAGATCGCTGGTGCCACCGAGCCCCCGTTCATCGACTGTCCAGTGGATCGCTTCGAGACCTTTACGAAAGACATCGGTGGATGCATTGCTGTTGGCCGGCTGCCAGCCGGTGTGCGGCTGGGTAGGCACATAAGGCCGCAACTGCGTAAGAAGTGCCTCGCACCGTTGCAAGAGGTGCAAGACCGCAATATGTCTTCCGCGCTGCGTCCGCAATGCATCCTGGTGCCGCAACACCGTCCAATGCATTGCGCTATGCAATTTGGTGTCTGCCAATAAATCAGGGAATCGGCAGGGAATAGACAAGCTCTGCCCTTGGGCCCAATGGTTGGCCGCATATCGGCTCCAATTCACCTGCCCCTTGGGCGCGTTCAGAATCGCCTCACTCATTTCAAAGCGGCGAGAGGATTGCTTGAGTAAGGCTTCGATGCGCATCAAAACCGTGGCGCTCAACACCCAAGAGGGAATTTGTCGATCAGAGTTTGGCACCATGCGGGGCAACGGCAGGATTTCAGGCGTAATCCGAAACCCAGTGCCCACCAGCATGTCGCCCGCGCTGGTCCAGGAAAAGCGTGGCTCGACCACAAGCCCTAAATCCGGTTTGGCTGACGACGGAGACAGAAGTGGCAGCGCTCCAATGCGCGTGTCTGTCTCCAGCCATAGTCCGACGTCCCCTCGCAGGCCACCCAACTGCCCGCGAACACCGAAGTCACTCAGAATTCCGCGGTTCATCTCTAAGAAATTTTCACTACGACGCTGCGCCAGATCGCCGGCTTTGCGTTTGTCCACACCCGGCTCTAAAAGCCAGTCGGCTGCAGAAACAAAGAACCGTGCGCTATCCTGAATGCGTCGAATGGGGTTCACTGACAGTGCCAGGGCCACGGTCAGGCTTCAAGGCTGTCAATGAACGCATGAATCTCATCCCCAAAGCCGCTCACATGGCCTTGCGCCAGGTACTCCAGTAGCAGGGGTTTGAGTTCCGTCTGCAATTTCGTTTTGGCTTTGGCTTCGTCCGCTTCCATGAAATAGGCATGGCCAGGCAGCAAGTTGAATGCCTCATCCCCCGCGTGGGACACAAACAAGTCCAGCAGCTGGGCAAACTTTTCTCGCATGCTCGCGCAGGACTGCTGATCATCGTTCAAGACTTTTAAACTTGGCCACACCGGTAAGAAAGCAAACCGCCGTCGAACCGCTACGTCCAAGACTGCAATGCTCCGGTCAGCGGTATTCATTGTGCCCAGTACGTGCAAGTTGGGTGGCAACTTGAGCGAGCGTCCGCTAATTTCTTCAAACTCGTAGTCCAATTCGACTTGTCGGTTAGGGTCACCTGGCTCAAACAAATGCATGGCCTCACCTAGCACTTTGGCCAGGTCGGCGCGGTTGATTTCATCGATGACAAGCAGATATGGTTTGGTTGTATCGGCAGCGGCTTGCTGCACTGCGCGCATCAACTGTCCGCCGACAGCAGAAAAGTGGAAACCTTGGCTACCGCCATCTTTGACAGGGCGCAACCCACCGATGAAGGACTCATACGTTGTACCCGCATGGAATTGGATCAGATGGCCGTGGCCTTTGTATTGGGACTCAAGCAAGCGCTTCGCCAAATGCGTTTTGCCGGTGCCCGGTGGCCCTTCGAGAACAACAAAGCGCCGATATGACAAGAGTTGGGCTGTGTCAGGTTCAGATATAGATGGGAGCAAGTGCGCCAGCCACTGCAGTCGCATTGCCTGTGCCTCCTTCTCACTGGCCTGTTTGCGGTCGATTCCGCGCTCGTCCATAAACAGGTCGAGGTAAGCGGTGAGTGCGGCCAATTGGGCTGCGTGGTCCGCGTCAGTGCCCGAGCCGGTCGCCGCATGGCAGGCGTATAGGACGGGCCCGTATTTTTTCAGCGACTGATCCCAACGACCAAGCTGAGACTTGACCACCTTGGGTATATCCAAGTCAGTGCGAACCGGATCGCGTTTGCTCCAATTGAAGCCGCCCTCAGGTAAAGACGCGACCCAGCGCGAAACTGCCCGACACCGGCGCGCATGGCCTGGCTTGCCAAGGACCATGTCGTCCGGCGCAATGGACTGGGTTCCGATCCCCATGCATATCAACGCTGGACCAGCGTCGTCGGCAGGAAACAGTACGAAACTCATGCCGCCATAAGGTCCAGAGGTATCTTGTTCCGGTGCGATCAGTGCAATGTAGGGAACAGCACCGTCTTTGGTGTCCGAGTTGACGCGCAGTTGAAAGCGCGTCTCCTCTGGACTTCGCTTGCTTTCAAAGTCTCGAATCCGGTTGTATCGGACTTTGATGTCAGTGTTGAATGCCAACCGGATGGTGGCTTCATCCCAACTTTGACGCGGAGTATTGATGGCGGCGAGTATGTTTTTCATCTGGCTCCCTTATGTGTATGCTTCCGAATTTGGGTGATCTTAGTGCGTGAATCCTGTCAACGGCGGGCAGTCCAACCGTCGCGAAGACTTGTATACCATTTTGTTGACGTCAACAAATGGTCACTCATCGGCTCAGTAATTCAACGTAGCTCCGGTAGCTGTAACTGCGGTTCTTCTTCTGCCCGGTCAGCTCGGTCACGATACCCAAATCTTCCAGCACCTTCACTGCCGCCGTGGCAGTGGGAAAGCTGGTGGCCAGCCTCAGGCGCACCTGGTCGATGGTGAAGCGCGGCATCGTGGGCAGCATTTCAAACAAGCGGTAGCTGCTGGGCCCGGCTTTGGGCGCGGCCAGCAAGCTGCGGCGGTCGGTGGCCAGCAGCGTGGCGATGGCCACGATGTTGCGCTCGGCGTTTTGCGCAGCCACGGCCACGCCTTCCAGAAAAAACGCTACCCAGCCCTCCCAGTCGCCCTCAGTGCGCACGTTGGACAGGCGGCGGTAATACTCAGACTGGTGTTGTTTCAGGTAGCCACTGAGGTACAGCAGCGGCTCGGGCAGCAAGCACCAATGCTCCAGCAGCGCGGCAATCAGAAGCCGCCCGATACGGCCATTGCCATCCAGGAAGGGGTGAATCGTCTCAAACTGCAGGTGGATCAGCGCTGTCTTTACCAGAGGGGGCAAGGGCTGTGCGGTGTCATGGATGAAGCGCTCCAGGTCGGCCAGTAACTCAGGCACCCGCCCGGGCGGTGGCGGTACAAACACCGCGTTGCCGGGCCGCGTGCCGCCAATCCAGTTTTGCGAGCGGCGCAACTCGCCCGGTTGCTTGCCGTTGCCACGCGCCCCGTCCATCAGCAGGCGGTGGGCATCGCACAGCAAACGCACACTCAAGGGCAGGCCCGCCGGGTCACGCAGTTGGGACTGCACCAGCCGGAAGGCACGCAGGTAGTTGGTGACTTCTTCCACATCGTTGGTGTTGCTCACCGCAAAGCCGGCTTCTTCGTCAAAAAGGTCAGCCAGCGTGGCCTGGGTGCCTTCAATCTGCGAGGTTAGCAGCGCCTCTTTGCGGATGGCGCTGTACAGCAACCAATCTACCGAAGGCACCAGCCCTGCCACCCCCGACAACCGGGCCAGTGCCAGCTCGGCCACGCGGTTGGCTTGCACATAACTTTCGGGTGCCAGCACCGGCTTGGTGGGCGGCAGGGCGTGCGGCACAAACGCCTGCACCAATTCGCCCATGGTGGTTGCAGGTGCATAGGTGCCGGTAGTGCGCATGGTGTGAAAGAGTTCTTTAATGGAGTTGATTCAAATTAAAGCATTCTTTAGTATTGGGCGCAAGTATGAATGCGGGCTTTAACCGTCAAGTACAGCTGGGGGTGCTTCAGGTGTCTAGCCGGTCTGGCTTGTTAATGGCCTTCTTATCTTCAGATACCAACCGCCGCTCGACTTTTTTCACATCTTCCGCAGGAGCCAGGGCCTCAGGGCGGATGCCGCGTTCCAGCAAGGTGTTGCGCACAGCCTTGTTGTTGATGATGTGCTCGGTAGCGATTACCTGCTCGCTGTCCATCTGGTGCTGACGCGCGTTGAAGATGGTGATTTCGGTTGCGAAATCTTTGGCCTTCAAAAGAATCGTCGGTGCAAAGTCGGCCAGCGGCCGACTGTCAGGCACCTTCCATTGCGCTTTCATGGCCTGGGTGCTTTTGCCAAACAGGGCGTGGTCGCCTTTACTGCGAATGAGGGCAAAGTCCTGGTTACCGCCTGTTTGCTCATAAATGACCTGGGAAAGCTCTTTTTCAGTTTCGCTGAGTTTGCGCCGGGCTTGCACGCGTTCGGCTTCCAGCAAACGTTGCTCAATAAGCTCTGCATTGCGGGTTTGAACAGCGAAGTAGGTTTGGGCAAACGCAATTTCGGGCTTGCGTGGGTCACCGTTTTGAGCAATGAGGTAACAGGCATAGCGTGTGAGCATGATGTCTTCGATCTCACGCCGGCTACCAGAGCCTACCTGAACCATTTTGTTGACGTCAACAAAATGGTCGCTCACCAAATGACCGCTAACCTCGCAAGCAGTCTTCGCTTTAATGATAACTAGACCAAAGTTTCGCCACTCGCTATAACCCAGCAAATGTTGAATATCGCGGGCCAGCCAGTACTCAACACCGCTCTCCGTCTGCTGCGCGTGGCCTTCAAAAGTTTCAGTGAGCGATTGCACGACTTCGGTTTTCATGGGTGCTCTCCCTTGCTGTGATACTGGTATTTTATACAGCTTTTAGCGCTTGGTGGCATGGGGAATGCGCAGAATGGCGCTTTTAAGCGTCAGGCTGAAATTGGTTACTGGCCCGGCTAATCAGCAGAATCAGCTTGGGGTGGATAAAAGCCTCTCTTTGCCAAACGGCTTATGTCGCCACTGACGACACGTCAATAGAACGTATTCTATTTTTTGAAAAACAGCGACATGTGGAGCAGTGCGTTTTAAAAAGCTTTAAACCACCACAGGCTCGGGTTCCAACAACAGCCCGAAGCGTTCGTACACGCTGGTTTGAATGGCTTTGGCCAGGGTCATGACCTCGCCGCCGGTGGCACCGCCCCGGTTCACCAGCACCAGGGCCTGTTTTTCATACACGCCGGCCTGCCCGACCGACTTGCCCTTCCAGCCACAGGCATCAATCAGCCAGCCGGCGGCCAGCTTGACCGAGCCATCGGCCAGGTGGTAGTGAACAATTTTTGGCTCGCGGGCGATGATGTCATCACACTGGTCGGCACTGACGGTGGGGTTTTTGAAAAAGCTGCCGGCATTGCCGATCTGCGCCGGATCGGGCAATTTGGCGCGGCGGATCTCGCACACCCAGTCAAAAATCTGCTGCGCTGTGGGCTGCCCAACACCCGTCTGAGCCTGCTTTTTTTCCAGATCGGCATAACCCAGCACCGGCTTCCAGGGCTTGGGCAGCCTAAATCGCACGCGGGTGATCACCGCACGCCCCGCCAGACCAAAACCTGAGGGGCGGCCGGATTGTGCGTCTGCCGGGGACGCGGTGTGCTTGAAGATGGAATCCCGATAGCCAAAAGCACATTGCGCGGCGTTCAGGGTGAACACTCGGCCGCTGTCCAGGTCCACGGCATCGAGCGACTCAAAACGGTCTTGCAACTCCACGCCATAAGCCCCGATGTTTTGTACCGGGGACGCACCCACGGTACCTGGAATCATGGCCAGGTTCTCCAGCCCGGGGTAGCCCATCTTCAGCGTCCAGCGAACCAGCTCGCGCCAGTCTTCCCCGCTGCCGGCCTCCACAATCCAGGCCTTGGGGGTGTCTTGCACCAGCCGCTTGCCGGGCACTTCCACCTTGAGCACCAGGGGCTTGACGTCTCCGGTCAGCACGATGTTGCTGCCGCCGCCCAGCACAAATTTGGGCGCATGCGCCCATTGCGGGTCGGCCACAACGCGCGCAATATCGTCTTCGCTGCGCACGCGCACCAAATGGTGGGCCTTGGCCACAATGTGAAAGGTGTTGTAAGGCTGCAGGGGAACGTTGATCTCGACTAACATTGCTGCAATTCTCTCACCTGCCCTGTTTCTGGAAAACTGCCATGCCCTCTTTTGATACTGTTTGCGAAGCCAATCTGGTGGAAGTTAAAAATGCGGTGGACAACACGGCCAAAGAAATCGCCACCCGCTTCGATTTCAAAGGCACACCGGCTGCCATCGAGATCAAGGACAAGGAGATCACGCTGATCGGCGATGCCGAGTTCCAGCTGAGCCAAATTGACGATATTTTGCGCAACAAGCTCACCAAGCGCAGCGTCGATGTCCGTTTTCTGGATGTCGGCGATGTGCAGAAAATGGGTGGCGACAAGGTCAAGCAGGTGATCAAGGTGCGCAACGGCATTGAAGTGGAGATGTCAAAAAAGATCCAGCGTCTGATCAAGGACAGCAAACTCAAGGTGCAGGCATCGATTCAGGGTGACGCTGTTCGCATCAACGGTGCCAAGCGTGATGACCTGCAGGCAGCGATGGCCTTGATTCGCAAGGACATCACCGATGTGCCCTTGAGTTTCAACAACTTCCGGGATTAACACACCGGGGTAGCCGCCACACCCGGCCATGGCCCAACTGAGCGTTCAAAACGAGAACGACTACGAGGATTTGCTGGGTCTGTGGGCAGACCTTGAGTCTGGCCTGAGTGTTGTGCTGGGCAGTCCGGACAGTGTTCTGGAATTTGAGTCGCGGATTTGTCAGTATGGCCGCTGGATGCAATCCCTGCTGCAGCGCGACCCCGATCTCGGGCTGTACCTGCTGTTTCAATTGGCCACCAATTCTTCTGCCGGCTACAGCGCCTCTCACGCGCTGATCTGCACGGTGCTGTGCCAACTGATTGCGGATGAACTGCAACTGGCGCCGGGCGAGTACAACAGCCTGGTGCGTGCAGCACTGACCATGAACATCGGCATGACCCGTCTGCAAGACCAATTAGCGCTGCAGACCGAAAAACTCAGCCCCGAACAGTCCGAGGCCATCCGCAACCATGGCATCAAAGGTCAGCAGCTACTCACCAAACTGGGTATCAGCGATGCGCTGTGGCTGGGCATTGTTGCCGACCACCACGGCGAGGGCGCAGACGACACGGAATTGCGCATGCTCACGCCAGACCAGCGTCTGACCCGGATTCTGCGTGTGGTGGACCACTATGCGGCCATGATCAGCCCGCGCAAATCACGCGAAGGCCGCAGTGTGACCGAATCGGTTCGCAGTATTCTGTCCACGGGTTCGGGCAACACCGACGAAGTGGGTCACGCACTGGTACGCGCCGTAGGCATGTGCCCGCCGGGCACCTATGTCCAGCTGGAAGACAAGGCCGTGGCCGTGGTCACGCGCCGCAGCAGCACACCCGACCTGCCCCATGTGGCTGTGGTGGTAGACGCACAAGGCACTCAACTCCGACGGCCTTTCATGCTGCGCACGGTCAACGGCAGCCCACGGATACTCAAGGCATTGGCGGCATCTGTGCTGAGTTTGGAACGTCACCATCACCTGGTTTTGCAACTCGGCGCTCAAGCCTCGCAACAGGCTTAGCCAGGGAAAAACAGGCCTTAAGGCGTTGGTTTCTTCTTACCGATTTTTGATTCTGTGCCGCGGGCCAGGCGGCCAATGTTCTCGGCATGCCGGAAGATCAGCAGCAAAGACATCAGGCTCAGGGTGAACAGGATGGGCTTCTCCAGATTCCAGGCCACGCCATCGCCGAACACGTAGTACGCCGGCACAAAAACAGCGGACAGCAGCGCAGCCAAAGAGGAGTAGCGGAAGAAAAAGGCCACGATAAGCCAGGTAGCCGCAGTGGCCAGGCCCAGTACCCAATTCACCCCCAGCAGCACACCCAATGCGGTGGCCACTCCTTTGCCACCCTGAAAGCGGAAAAAGACCGGGTACAGATGGCCCAGAAATGCCGCCAACCCGACCAGCGCCAGCGTGCCCTCTTCCAGGCCATAAGGCTGGCCCAGCCAGCCCACCAGAAACACCGGCAGCCAGCCCTTGGCGGCATCCAGCACCAGGGTGATCACCGCCGCCGCCTTGTTACCGGAGCGCAACACGTTGGTAGCCCCCGGGTTCTTGCTGCCGAAGGTGCGCGGGTCGTTCAAGCCCATGACACGGCTAACAATCACGGCAAATGACAAGGAACCCACCAGGTAGGCCACCAGGGTGGCCAGTACAGGCCCTAATGAATAAGAAGTCAACGCGGGCTCCCTTGGAATCAGATCGCCGGGTCCTGGATGTCCCAGCGAATCGCATCACAGGCTTGGAGCAACTCCGGGGAAAGAACCGTGCCCCAGGCGTTGATGCAATCATCCAGCTGGGCAATGGAGGTCACGCCTATGATGGTGCTGGCCACCTGCCATTTGGTGTAGCAAAAGGCCAGTGCCAGCTGAACCGGGGTCAAGCCGTGCTCACGGGCCAGGGCGTTGTAACGCCGTGCGGCTGTGAGGGCCTCGGGGCGACCCCAGCGCTGTTTGCGCACACTTTCGTATTTGGCGATGCGTCCCTGGGCCGGAGCGTTGGGCCCGGTGGTGCCGCTTTCATCGTACTTGCCTGTGAGCAGTCCAAAACCCAGGGGCGAATAGGCCAGCAGCGACACGCCCAGACGGTGCATGGTTTCGTCCAGACCATTTTCCAGGGTGCGGTTGATCAGGCAGTAGGGGTTCTGCACGGTGGCTACGCGGGGCAAGCCATGCTGCTCGGCCAAGCGGACGAACTCATGCACGCCATAAGGCGTTTCGTTGGAGAGTCCGATCGCGCGCACCTTGCCGGCCTTGACCAGCTTGCCCAGCGCTTGAAGCTGCTCGTGGATGGAAGTGACCTCGGTATTGTCAATTTTGGGATCAAAGTACTTGATGCCAAAGGCGGGCACATGCCTGACCGGCCAGTGGATCTGGTAGAGGTCGATCACATCGGTCTGCAAACGCCGCAAACTGCCATCGCAGGCCGATTCGATGTCTTGAGGTGTCAGGTTGGTGCTGCCGCCGCGCACCCAGGGCATGCCACGCGACGGACCCGCGACTTTGGTGGCGATGACCATCTTGTTGCGGGCCCCCGGCGTTTTGGCAAACCAGTGTCCGAGGATGGTCTCGGTCAGGTTAAAGGTTTCCGCTTTGGGCGGCACCGAATACATCTCTGCCGTATCCAGGAAGTTGATGCCACGCGCCAGGGCATGGTCCAGAATGGCGTGGGAATCTGCTTCATTGACCTGCTCACCGAAGGTCATGGTGCCCAGACAGATGGGTGTCACGTGCAGATCACTCTGGCCAAGTTGAATTGTCTTCATAAGCGTTTGAAATTTTTATCGGTTGTGATCGGGTAGCCGGGAGTTTACGACCTGGCCCGCGCCTCTTCCTGCAAGCGCAGCACCCGCCGCTGCACCTTGCCGGTGGTGGTCATGGGCAGGGCGTCCACAAATTCAATCTCTTTGGGGTATTCGTAGGGGGCCAGTTTTCCTTTGACATGGGCTTGCAGCTCCAAGGTGAGTTTGGCATAAAAATCGTCTTTTGCCTTTGTAAATAAAGAACTTTTAGCTATAAATTCTGAAGCAATCACGACATAGGCCTTGACCAGCGCGCCGCGCTCAGGGTCTGGCTTGGGCACCACGGCGGCATTGGCAACCGCCGGGTGTTTGACCAGACAGTTTTCAATTTCTCCGGGGCCGATCCGGTAGCCCGCTGCCTTGAACACATCATCGGCCCGCCCCTGGTACCAGAGATAGCCGTCTGCATCCCGGATGGCCAGGTCACCGGTGCGGCACCATTCGCCCGTGAACTTGGCCCGGGTTGCCGCTTCGTTCTTCCAGTACCCCAGGAAAAAGATCGGGTCAGGCTGACCATGCACATCGCGCAGATGGATGGCCACATCGCCCGGCACGCCGACAGGGCACTCGCAGCCCTGCTCGTCAATCACAGTGACCCGGTGACCGGGATAGCCCTTGCCCATGCTGCCCGGCTTGGCCGGGTAAAAAATGGCGCAGTTGCCAACGATGTAATTCACCTCGGTCTGGCCGAACATTTCATTGACCGTGACCCCCAACTCCTGCTGGCAGTAGCCAAAGACAGCGTCGCCCACTGCTTCGCCAGCACTCATGATGGCCTGCAGTTGGAGCTTGAAATGACGGCGCGGCTGGGGATAAGCCTTCATCATGGCCTTGAGAGCGGTGGGGAATAAAAAGGTGTGCGTCACCTGGTGGCGTTGCATCAGCTCGAAAGCGACCTGCGGGCTAAAGCGCCCGTTGAAGCCAACGATGGGTCGCCCGAAATACAGGGTAGGCAACAGCGCGTCCATCAGACCGCCGGTCCAGGCCCAGTCTGCAGGGCTCCAGAATATTGCTTGCGATTGGGCACAAGTTGACGGCCGCGATGCATCCGGCTGCACGGGGTCAAACCCGAACCAGTTCTGGCTGCAGATAAATCCCGTGAGGTTTCCGATCAGGGCACGGTGAGGAATCAGCGCACCTTTGGGGTTGCCGGTGGTTCCGCTGGTGTAAATCAGTACCGCGGCGTCATCGGCGCGGGTTGGGTAGGGCTGGAATGAGGGGCTTTGCTGGGATACGGCCTGTCCGTAATCCAGGTCAGCCTGTGGCGCAGCTTGACCGACGCCCAGGATGTGACGCAGTTGCAGACACTGGGCGCGAACTTCCAGCAGGTTGGCCATGGCGCTTTCATCCGCAATGGCCACCACGGCTTCGCTGTCCTGCAAACGGAAGGCCAGCGCCTCGGGCCCGAACAACATGGACAAAGGCATGGCCACCGCGCCCATTTGCATCACCGCCATATAGGCCACGGCCGTCTCAAAGCGCTGGGGCATGACTATGGCCACCCGGTCACCGGGCTGCACACCCATGCCCGAGAGCACGTGGGACAGGCGGCAAGCCTGCGCATACAACTCGGCATAAGAATGAAAACGGGCTTGAGCCCCCGTTGAATCTGCAATGATCGCTATTTTTTCAGTAGCATCATGGGCCTGTCCCCAACGGCGGCAGCACGCTTGAGCCATGTTGAAAAACTCAGGTACTTCCCAGCCAAAGCCCTGCAGCAGGGCCTGGTAATGATCAAGCTGACCCGGGTTGGCCCGGCCGGCTGCCGGACGACCTAGCTTGTCCCGTTTTTGACTGACTTTCACAATGCATCTCCGTATGATGTGGTGAATGTACCCAATCAAAAGAACTCCCACCAGCGCGTTTATCCCGATTCGCAACCTCAATTACCATGTGCTGCAATGGGGAAAACCCGGTCCGGCCGCTTCGGTTCATGCGCCGCTGGTCATGGTGCACGGCTGGATGGATGTGGCCGCCAGCTACCAGTTTGTAGTGGACGCTTTTTCGGATGACTTCCTCAAAGACCGCACCCTGATTGCCCCTGACTGGCGTGGCTACGGACAGACCCGGGCGAGCACTGCCAGTGCGCGTGATGGCTACAACCAGGACAACTACTGGTTTCCGGATTACCTGGCTGATCTGGACTTTCTGCTCGACCACTTCGCCCCGGGTCAGCCAGTCGACCTGGTTGGCCACAGCATGGGCGGCAATGTGGTCATGTTGTATGCCGGCAGCCGGCCTGAGCGCATCCGCCGTCTCATCAACCTGGAAGGATTTGGACTGCCGGCCAGCCAACCGGCCCAGGCACCCCAACGCCTGGCCAGATGGATGGACGAACTCAAGATGCTGCATCGCGGTGAGCTGGACCTGACCAGCTACGACGACGCCAGCGGCGTCGCCCGCCGCCTGATGAAAAACAACCCGCGCCTGAGCCCTGACAAAGCCGACTGGCTTGCACAACACTGGGCCAGACCCAACGACGCGGGCCGCTGGGTCATCCAGGGCGATCCGGCTCACAAAATCACCAATGCACAGCTGTACCGGCTTGAGGAAGTGCTGGAAACCTACCGCTGCATTGCAGCGCCCACACTGTCGGTGGAAGCCAGCGAAAACCAGATGGCGCAATGGTGGAAGGGCAAGTACACCCTGGCTGAGTACCACGAGCGTCTCAAACAGGTACCCGATTTACAACAAGCCGTCATTGAGGATGCCGGACACATGCTGCATCACGACCAGCCCCATGCGCTGGCGGCCCTGATTGAGCGCTTTGTACGTTAAACGGTAGGACTCTAGTCGCTTGCTTGTTTAAGCGATTGACGTGCTGATGGCTTACGACCTGCGCATCAACGCAGGGCTTATGCCGTGGCAACTTAGACGCAAGTTACCCGGTCGCGGCCAGCTTGTTTACTTTTGTAAAGGGCAGAGTCAGCGCGTTCAAGCAGGGTGGTGTTGTCATCGTCCGGAGTCACACAGGTCAGGCCCATAGAGACGGTGATGGTCAGAATAACGTCCTGAGTCCTGCGGTTGCGTATCTTCAAATCCTTGATTTTCGTGCGGATGCCATCTGCCAAGTTCGCTGCAAGATGCAGCCGCGTGTTGGGCAGCAGCATGGCGAACTCGTCGCCACCGAAGCGTGCGACAGAAAAACGACTTTGTTCCGATACGATGGAGCGCAAAACCTCACCTACGGCCTGAATGACGCGGTCCCCCATGACGTGGCCATGGCTGTCATTGACTGTCTTGAAGTGGTCGATATCCATCATCACCAGACAATGGGTGCCATCTGCTGAGCTCTTGAGAAGATCTTCCAGTGCCTGGTCAAAGCCTTTACGGTTCAGGATGAGCGTTAGGGGGTCGAGCAGCGCCTCGTTGCGCGCACGGCTTAAATCAGACTGCAGGGCTTCAATCTCCTGACGACTCTTATTAATCTGAGCTTGTAAAGCCTGCGCGGATTGAAGCATGCCGGTGGTGTTTTCCAGGGCACGGTCTATATGTGGCGTCAAATCCGAGATGTTGGAGATGTCAGCCGACTCCAGGCCTTGCGAGAGGCTGGACAGTTGCTCTTCAAATTTTCCTGCGTCGCTCGCAGTGCGGCTAACCGACTCTGAAATGCCGCCCATGGTCTGTTGCAGCTTCTCGGAAATGACGCCCATGGCCTTGAAGTCAGGCGGTGCAATGAACTGGAGATACAGCTTAAGTACGTCTGCATCGCTAAGACGCTCCGGTCTGGCCAGCTCCAGCTTCATGGCTTCTGAGAGCCCGGAATTGATGCCTGCCACATGCTCATACCAGATGGTATAGGTCAAGGGGTTGAAAGCCGCCTCATGCCCTGACATTTGGCTGACTACGGAACGCAGGATGACTGCGCTTTCAGCTTGGGTTTGTGTGTAATTCATTACAACCTTGAAGTTTCCCGTACATTCCAGGCTCGCATTTTAACCGGATTGAGCAACCCCTTAGGCTCGAACCGCTCCTTCAAGGCAATGACACCGGGATGGAGCTTGCTCAGCGGTCGCTGGAAGGGGGTCACCAATAATGCGACTAGGGTAAGCGTGAGAAAATCCCGGGTTATTCAAGATTTCACCGCTTAGGACTCGCACCATGGACATCGAACGCATCAATCTCATTGGCACCACTCTGGCAAGCCTGAGTCTTAGAACCCAAGAGTTACGGGGGTATCTTTGACTACGATGCCAAATCCGAACGTTTAAGAACCGTCAACGCGTCTCTGGAAGACCCCACCGTCTGGAACGACCCCAAGCGTGCCCAGGAGTTGGGCAAGGAAAAAAAACTGCTCGATGGCGTGGTGCTCACGCTCAGTACTCTGGAGCGTGAACTGGCCGACAACACCGAATTGTTCGACATGAGCAAGGAGGACGAAGACGAGGCCGGTTTGATGACCATCGAGGCCGAGACCGAAAAACTCAATGTCATCATCAAAGACTTGGAGTTCCGCCGCATGTTCAACAACCCGGCTGACCCCCTGCCCTGCTTTTTGGACATCCAGGCCGGCGCGGGCGGAACTGAGGCCTGCGACTGGGCCAGCATGCTGCTGCGTCAGTACCTGAAATACGCCGAACGCAAAGGGTTCAAGACCACCATCGAAGACGAAACCGCTGGAGACACGGCCGGTATTAAAGGGGCCACCATCAAGATTGAAGGTGAGTACGCCTTTGGCCTGTTGCGCACCGAGACCGGCGTGCACCGGCTGGTGCGTAAATCGCCATTTGACTCCTCGGGCGGTCGCCACACCAGCTTTGCCAGCGTGTTT
>JBILKC010000212.1:0-5152 GCA_044376885.1 Hylemonella sp.
CACATGGCGTGGACACGGGTTTTTTGGTCTTTAATGAACGAACCTATCCTCAGCTCATCCAGCTTTTTGCCGAGCTGGGTGTGGAGACTGCCCTGAGTGACATGTCTTTTTCCGTCAAGGCCGCTACTGGCGGGCGGCGCGCTTTGGAATGGAACGGGGCGAACCTCAATACCGTTTTTGCCCAGCGCAGCAACCTGTTGAACTGGCGCTTTATCGCCATGCTGCGCGAAATTCTGCGCTTTAACCAGTTGGCATCGGACCTGGCCGTCAGTGGTGAGGCCGAGGCCATGACCCAACCCCTGGGACAGTTTCTTGACCAGCACAAATTTTCCCAAGAGTTTCGCGACTGGTACTTTCTGCCCATGATGGGGTGCATCTGGAGCTGTCCTACAGCCCAAATGATGCAATTTCCAGTCTCTACCATGGTTCGTTTTTGTCACAACCATGGCCTGATTCAGGTCAATGACCGGCCTCGCTGGTGGACGGTCAAGGGGGGTGCGCGTCATTACGTGGAAAAAATCATTGCCACGCTGCCGGACAAACGGCTCAACACCCCGGTTCGGAACATTCGTCGTGACGCCCAGGGTGTGCTTATTTCTACAGCGGCAGGCGATGCGCGTTTTGACAAAGTCATACTTGCCACCCACTCTGATCAGGCGCTGGCCTTGCTTGAAACCCCAAGCCCTGAGGAGGCCCAGACGCTTGGAGCCATCCGCTACCAGCCCAACCGGGCGGTTCTGCATACCGATAGCTCGGTGTTGCCGGCCAAGCGGCTTGCCTGGGCAGCCTGGAATTACGAAAGTGCGCCCAACACGTCCGGCCAGGCCGGCGCGGTTTGCCTGCATTACCTGATTAACAAGCTCCAGCCCATCCCTTTTGCGCAGCCGGTGGTGGTGTCCTTGAACCCGCTCCAAAAAATCCGACCCGACTGCATTCTGGGTGAATTTGACTACGCACATCCGGTGTTTGATGTGGCCGCCATTCAGGCGCAAACCCGTATGCCTTTGCTGCAAGGCCAACACCACACGTTTTATTGCGGGGCCTGGATGGGTTATGGCTTTCATGAGGACGGTCTCAAGGCTGGCTTGAACGCGGCCCAGCAGCTTATTGAATCAATGCAACTGAGCACTGGAGCGGTGAATTGACCCAGCAGAGCCAACCCTTGCTGGGTTTTGGGCAGGTGCGGCACACCCGTTTGCTGCCCACCCACCATGCGTTTGCCTACCCGACTTATTTTTTGATGTTGCCCATGCGTTCCATGCGCCAGCATGGCAGCGGTGAACTGGCCTGCAACCGGCCAGCCCTTCTGAGTTTTCATGATGCCGACCATGGGGATGGGCGGTCGGCCCAGGCCGGTGGTGCACTTGCCTGGCTGGATGCCTTGTTGCACAGCGAGGGTATCGTCGATGCCTGTGGTGAGGTCTGGCTTCATTGTTATCCCCGGGTCATGGGTTACAGCTTCAAGCCGGTGAGCTTCTGGTATTGCCATGCGCAGGACAACACACTGCGGGCAATTGTGGTTGAAGTCAACAACACCTTTGGCGAGCGCCACTGCTATCTTTTGGATCGTCCCCGTTTTGGCGCGGAACTCACAGCGGCCAAGGTGTTTCATGTCTCGCCCTTCTGCAAGGTCGAGGGAAGCTACCGGTTTCGCTTCATGCGTGCGCTGCACGGCGGGATTGAGCACACGGTTGCACGTATCGACTTTGACGATGCCAGCGGTCCATTGCTTCAGACCAGCGTGAGCGGTACCTTGGAGCCTGTGAGCCGTCAGTCCAAGAGGAAGGCACTGTGGCGCTACCCGGCCATGACGCTGGGCGTGATTTTTCACATCCACCTTCAAGCGCTCAAACTCTGGCGCAAACGCAACCCCTTTTTCAGTAAACCGGCTCCCCCCGAACAATTTGTAACCCGTTGATTTTTTTCCAGATACATGATGACAAGCTCCACAACCACCGCCAACACCGCCACCAGCGCCTCGGCGGTTTCTATTCCGCAAGAAGCGCCTGCCAGTGCCCGCACTGTTTTCAAGTTGCTCCAGCGTATGCAGCAGGGCAGCTTGAACCTGCACCTGCCAGATGGAACCGTGCAGCATTTCGGGCGTACCGTTGGACCGCATGCCACGCTGGTGTTGAATAACTGGAATGTTTTTGCAGCGGCATTGAAGTCAGGTGATATTGGTTTTGCTGAAAGCTATATGGCCGGCGAATGGAGCACTCCGCAACTGGCCGATCTGCTGCGCCTTTTCATCCTCAACCGTCAACAGGTCGACGAGGTGATTTACGGCAGCTGGATGGGCCGTCTGATGTACCGCATCAAGCATCTTTTGCACCGCAATACAAAAACCAACAGCAAGAAAAACATCCACGCCCATTACGACATCGGCAATGCGTTTTACCAGCTGTGGCTGGATGACACCATGAATTACTCATCCGCCTGGTTTGAGGGGCGGCTGGATGGCGACATGCAACAGGCCCAAAAGGCCAAAGTGCGTCGCGCCCTGAGCATGGCCGGGGTCCAGCCGGGTCATCGCGTGCTGGAAATCGGTTGCGGCTGGGGCGCTCTGGCAGAAATGGCCACCACAGAGTTTGAAGCCAATCTGGTGGGCGTGACCCTCAGTACCGAGCAGCTTGAATTTGCCCGGGAGCGGATGATTCGCCAGGGTATCACCCAGACACAGGCCCAGGGCCTGCATGCCGACTTGCGCCTGCAGGATTACCGCGACATTGAAGACGGCCCGTTCGATGCGATCTGTTCGATTGAAATGGTGGAAGCCGTTGGCCAGGCCTACTGGCCGACTTATTTCCAGGCGATTCACCGCTTGTTGAAGTCAGGGGGCAGGGCCTGTGTTCAATCCATCGTGATTGATGATGCACAGTTTGAGCGGTATCTCAGTTCCACCGACTTCATCCAACAGTATATTTTCCCGGGCGGTTGTCTGCCCAGCCCCAGCGAGTTCCGGCGTCAGGCAGAACTGGCCGGGCTCAAAGTGGTGGATGAATTGTGTTTTGGTCCGGATTACGCGGAAACACTCAGGCGCTGGCGTCACGCCTTCATGGCACAAAAGCAGCAGGTTCTGCAACTTGGTTTTGATGAAAGGTTCACACGACTATGGGAGTTCTACCTGGCTTACTGCGAAGCAGCATTCGACGAAAGCAGCATCGACGTGGTGCAATTCACGCTACAAAAAAAGTAGCTAATAGCTTAATTCTGGCTTGGGCTTCTTGCCTATTGTTCTCATTTTCAGCGCATTCTCAAGTTGTTGCGCCAGCCCAGGCAGAGCCGGCCCAGCTCCGTGTTTCGGGCACTGCCAAGCTGACTTTCTGGGGCTTTGATGTTTACAACGCCACCTTGAGAACCGAACCTGGTTTCAAGCCCGCCGAGCTGATGCAAAACAATTTTGCGTTGGAATTGAAATACCTGCGCGCCTTCACGGGCCGGGACATTGCAAAGCGATCGATAGACGAGATGCGGCGCATCGGTGATTTTTCCGAAGAGCAAGCCCAACGCTGGCTCAACCTCATGCAAGCGGCTTTCCCGGATGTCAAACCGGGTGACAGCATCACCGGGATTAACAGGCCGGGCCAGGGCGCGCGTATCATGTTCAATGGCCAAGTCATCACGGATTTTTCTGACACCGAGTTTTCCCGTTTGTTTTTCGGCATTTGGCTGTCTGAAAAGACCTCTGAGCCGAAAATGCGACGAATACTGCTTGGCCTCTGACCGGTCTGAAGACCGCAGCTTAGGCAGCCTCGTCATCCCCCACGTCCTCTGAAGTATGTCCACAGAGCCTGAACGAATCGGTTGGCGTCATGGCCTGAAGTATGGGTTGATGGGTCTGCCCTTGGCATTTGTCGCCCTGCCTTTGTATGTGATCCTGCCCAATTACTACGCGCGCGAATTTGGTGTGTCCTTGGCCGCGCTAGGCCTGGTTTTGTTGGTGACGCGTCTGCTTGACGCCTTGATCGATCCTTTATTGGGTCGCTGGACGGATCGTCTGTATCAGGATTCCACCGCTTCAGTGCTGCGTTTTGCAGCCATTGCTTCAGCCTTGCTGGCGCTGGGCTTTCTTGCACTCTTTTTTCCTCAAACCCGTGAGCCTGACTTGTTGCTGGGATGGACAGCCGTTTTTTTAATGCTGACCTATGCTGCTTTCAGCGCCGTCACGCTGGCACATCAATCCTGGGGCGCGCTGCTCGGTGGGGGCGATTTGCGTCAAAGCCACCTGGTTGCCTGGCGCGAAGGGCTGGGGCTTTTGGGCGTTGTGCTCGCCTCGGTGTCGCCTGTGTTGCTGGGCATGCCGGCCATGGTGGCGCTGTTCTGGCTTGCGCTGTTCGCCGGTTTGCTGGCCTGGCAACGTGCGCCCCGCCCGTTGGTGAAAGCGAAACACCTGCAGCCATTGCAGTCCGTCGCGGTGTGGCTACCTTTCAAGCGGCCTGAATTCCGGCGTTTGCTGGCTATTTTTATGGTCAACGGCATTGCCAGCGCGATTCCAGCCACCCTGGTGCTTTTTTTCATTCAGGACCGGCTAGCCGCCAGCAAAGAGACAGAACCGCTTTTTCTGGGCGTCTTCTTTTTGTGCGCGGCATTCTCCATGCCGGCCTGGCTCAAGGTTGTGGCCCGAATCGGCCTGGCGAAAACCTGGCTGTACGGCATGGTGTTGTCCATTCTGGTGTTTGTCTGGGCTAGCCAACTGGTTGCGGGTGATACCGCCGAATTTTTCCTGATTTGCATGCTGTCGGGATTTGCCATGGGCGCTGACCTGGCTTTGCCCGGTGCCCTGTTGGCCGGCGTCATATCACGGGCGGGTGACATGGGCCAGGCCCAGGGCGCCTACTTTGGCTGGTGGAACTTTGCCACCAAGCTCAATCTGGCATTGGCTGCCGGGGTGGCGCTTCCGGCGCTGAGTTTTTTTGGCTATGCACCAGGCGCTCAAACCTCAGAGGCGCTCAACGCGTTGACACTTGCCTACTGTGTCATACCGTGTGTCTTGAAGCTGCTCGCCGCTGCCGCTCTTTTTTTCTTTGTTGTACAGCGACCTCCCGTCACTCCTGAAGCATTCATACCTGAAAGGTAAAACCATGAAACGACGTCTTCTTTTGGCAGGAATTCCTGCATTGGGTGTTACAGCTTTGTCGGGCTGTGCATCCCA
>JBILKC010000025.1:0-16563 GCA_044376885.1 Hylemonella sp.
CGGAAATTAAAAGGCGCAGTTTGCCTGCACCGCGGAAGTAAAAGAAGACGACTGAGTTACCGCCGGCACACTATCAAGTCAGTCGCTGGCCATACCGAGTCCCTAGATGCTGCGTGGTTTTTTTACTGCAATGCCTGCAACACCGCAGATGGATTTCGGTCAATCACATTGAGCAAAACCAGTGATGCACCGCTGGGTGAACGGTCGCCGCGCTCCCAATGGCGTAGCGTCGCAACTGAGAAGCCAAAGCGCGCGGCAAACTGTTCCTGCGTCAGACTCAATCGCTCACGCAAACTCGAAACGTCTACCGCCTGCGGTTGATACAGTTTGATCCCTTCGGCTTTACGACCTTTGGATTTTGCGTGTGCAATGGCCTCATCCAGGCCTTGCTTGATGCTAATGAATGCGCGTGTCATGGATTTTCCTTTCATGATTCCAGCCAGATATGAACCAACAGTTCGACCAGATCGTTCAATTCTTGGCGTTCAGCTTTGCTGATATTGGCCTTCTCGTTTTTTGCGAATAGGGTCAGCAGATACAAGGGCATACGTTCGCTGTGAACGTAATAGATCACCCGTACCCCGCCTGATTTTCCCTGGG
The DNA here is from genome assembly GCA_044376885.1 of Hylemonella sp. Taxonomy (GTDB): domain Bacteria; phylum Pseudomonadota; class Gammaproteobacteria; order Burkholderiales; family Burkholderiaceae_C; genus JBEIGE01. The sequence goes on from JBILKC010000025.1 coordinate 601, forward strand.
TGCCTCTTCCCCAACGCAGCTTGCGCACGCCGCCAGTACCTTCTATCAGGTCGCCGGCCTTGGGGTGTACGGCCAAATAATTGACAATGTCCAAGCGCTCGGAAGCACTCATAAGCTTTTCGGCTCGGCGAATGTATTCGGGCAATTCGGCAATAGTCAACATCGGGTTGATTGTAATCCAATGGATTAAATATATAGCTGTTGGGGTCTGCTCTACTGAGTGGAGGGCCTGCATAGAGAGGGCACTGCCCTGATGCCATCCCCAGCCTCCAACGCCCGCGTGTTCTCCATCGTGGCCTACACGAAGACTCAGGCCTTGTGCCCAAGGCATCAAGGTCAAGAAGGGCTTATTCCCCTGGACCGCATCTGGCCGCGCCATTGCCAATGGTCGCGACGAAGGTGTTATCAAGCTGCTGTTTGATGATTCCCCGGAAGCCCATGGCCATGCCGCAAGCGGGGGCAAAATCTTGGGCGGTGGCATGGTGGGTACGCATGCGGGCGACATGATTGGTGAGATTGCGCTGGCCATTGAGAAGGGTGCGGACGCAGTGGACATCGGCAAAACGATACACCCGCATCCGACGCTGGGCGAGAGCATTGGTATAGCGGCGGAGGTGGCGCACGGCGGTTGCACGGATGTGCCGCCTGCGCGGAAGTGATGCAAGCTTAACGCTTAAGCGCTACAAATTGAGTAGCTATCCGTGCTTATTCCATAAAGGCCACGTGGCCTTTTCTGTCTTAAGCTCAGTGATTTGCAAACCGTATTTTCTCGAAACCAAAGCCAGATGGTTTCGCATCTGCTGTCTGTAGTACGACACGGCCCTGCATGGCGCTTAGTTTTTCTTCCTGTTGGATGTTGGCAATCAGTTGCGATAAGCCGCCTTTCGTACAAGCGTCTGACCGTAGGCGGGGCAGCGCGTGTTCAAACTACACAGACCAACAGCGCTTGGAAGCTCTAGACCCAAAACATACTTGCCTTCATGCGTTTGAATTTTCTATCCGTCTATCCGTCTATCCGTCTTCGGCGCGGCTGGCAATTCGAACATTATTTGACTGGCGTGAAGTCGAAGGAACTGGCCTGCCAGAAAAACGTCATGCAGTCTTCCGGGGAGTTCGCAGCGCAGCGGGTGATGTGTTTCGCATTGGCTGGAACATGGTAATAGGAGCCTACGGGCAAACCTTTTTCCGACATGGAATTTCCTTCGGTCGGGTTTTCGAGTAGGCCCTTAATCACAACGGCGCTATAAGCCTTGCTGTGGGTGTGATTGGGGGTGGCTGCGCCCTTTTTGATGATCACGAAAGTTCCGTGGCCACCCTTCGCCCGATCTCCCATCACTGTCCCGAACTGGACCGCGTCCGGAATGATAGTGTCATATTTGACCATGTCCTGAGTGACGAAGTTTCGCTCTCCTGCCATCGCAGCACCGGCCAAGAGTGACAGTGCAACACCTGTTCCGATAGCGATGCGGTTGAATGGTTTCATGGTGGTTTTTTCCTTCAGGTTTTGGTTACGTGCGGGTTTGCACGGGTGGTAGTCTCCAGTTTTGGACGATACTTGTGGGCACTAAACGTCCCATTTATTGCATCGTTCGTATCGGATAAAGCCTATGGACCACCTTGCACCACTGTTTTCCCGATTCTCACTCAATGCAGAAGTGTTTTACAGCGGCGCACTGTGCGGAGTGGTCGAACTCACCAATGAAAGAGGAATTGGTATCTTGCATGTGCTTCGTCGTGGCAGCCTGCGGGCGGTCTACGCCGACGGCAGCGCCGTGGAGGTCACGTCGCCAGCCTTGCTATTTTGCCGTCAGTCCGTTGTGCACCGCGTTGAAATAGACGACCCCGACGGCTCCGATTTAGTCTGTGCAACGATTGATTTTGGAGCCGGCATGGGGCTGCAAATTTTGCGCGGCTTGCCGCAAGTTTTACTGATACCCATGCAAGATATCGATGGTTTGCAGGCAACCCTGGAGTTGCTGTTTGCTGAAGCGTTCGCATCACGCGCAGGCCGCAGTGTGGCGATTAACAGGCTGGTTGAGTACTTCACCATTCTGTTATTGCGGCACACCGTTGAGGCCAAACTGGTCAAAGAGGGTGTGCTGGCCGGGCTTGCTGATGAACGATTATCCAAAGCCATGATGGCCATGCACGCGCGGCCTGAGGCGGTATGGACACTGGATTCGCTGGCCGGCGCCGCCGCAATGTCCCGTTCACGGTTCGCCAAACATTTTCTGCACATTGTTGGCACCACTGCGATGGACTATCTGACCGACTGGCGCATCAGCCTTGCGCAGGATTTGCTAAAGCGTGGCAAACACCTCAAGACAGTTGCACCCGCTGTGGGTTACTCCAACGATGCCGCGTTTGCCCGTGCGTTCGCAAGGCGCACTGGTATCTCACCGAATACCTGGATTGCCAATCAAAAACTGCAAACGACAGTGAACAAACGCGCCCCTCAGGCAAGCCTGCCCGCGCCAGGGTAGTTGGGATAGCGATTCAACGGGTTCTGTCTAGCGTGTGAAGTTGGGCCACCACCAAGCACCAACAACACAGGAAAGGGCAGCCCACCAAAGGTGCTGGCAACAGCCGCCACCTCGGTAGGTAATAGCGGCACATGGTGCTCGTGGGTAAAAGGGCCAGGGTAGTTTCCCAATCCGCGATCTTGGTTAGACCGGAGCGAAAGAAGACCGCAGCAACAAACAGGCGTGATGCCAAGGTGGCGGGTGCTTGCAAAGCGGTGAGGCCGTTTTGGGTGGTCCTAGATCGTCCTGCCCGGATTTCAGTGCGTGCCAGATGGGCCCGACGGCCCAATGCAAATCCAGCCGGCGAATAGTGCTGCGAGGGGTGGCACTCGACGGAGCCATTGGCCAGTGCGTCAATGGCTTCGTCGCTCATCACCAGCGGCAGAGTTTCAAAGTTGTCTCGCAGTGCCGCGCGCAGTCGGGCTCGATAGGCCGTGAAGTAGATGCCAAACTGTGCCACACCTCGGGCGTTGAGCAACGCCGGTTCCAGAGAACTATCCATCAACAGCGCTTGCTGTAACTGACTCTGCAAGGAATGCTCTTGCGTCATGCGGCGCACGCTTCGGTAGGGTGACTGGGGCAGAAGGCGCCAGCGCTTGGGCGTGGATCGTGCTTGCATGGTCCAACCCATCCAGGAGCAAGCGTGTGTGAGGTCCTGGGGTGAGCGCTAGTGGCTACTTTGAGCACGGACGACGCAAGAAGTAACCCGACCCCAGGAAGCACTCTTGACCCACATGCGAGACTTCCATGAGGAAATTAGTATGACTATCGCAAGCGTTAAGGGGGAAGTTCACTGACTTTATGCGGTTGGATTTCCTGCCCGTTCAAATATAGGGTAAGTACTCTCTGCCGTCGTTACCAAAAGGCAGACAATAAAAAATATGAAAATGTAACTAAGGAGACATTCCATGCGTAGCCTATCTTTAGCAACCTTGACTTCCAGTCTCGTTACGGCAGCTGTGATCGGATTTTCTCCGGTTGCGAATGCTGAAAAATTCACCGTAAAAATTGGATCGGGCCACAGCCCAAGCTGGATTCACATATCTTTGTCACAGAGCTTTTTTATCCCTGAAGTCAAAAAGCGTGTCAAAGACAGAACGGGACATGATTTCGAGTTCATTGAAAACTGGTCGGGATCTTCAGTTAAAACCACCGAAGTGCTGGAAGCGGTCGAGTCGGGTGTGCTTGATTTTGGGGTCTTCTGCATCTGCCATGAGGCTCAAAAGTTAGCGCTTAACAATTTCCCTATGTATTTGCCCTTTGGCCCTAGTAACCCGGAGGTCTCGGTACGCGCAACCCGCAAGGTCTACGACTCTACGCCAGAGTTACCTCGCCAGTTCGAAAAGTATGGCCAACGACTTTTAACGTTGGTCCCATTTGAGCCATACAACCTGGTTTCGCGTTCCCCTATTCAAAAGGCCTCTGACGTGAAAGGTAAAAAAGTTGGCGCTGCGGGTCCCAATGCATTTTGGGTCTCTGACGCGGGTGCTTTACCCGTTTCAGTTGCTGGCCCTGATATGTACACGTCCTTGCAAACGGGTCTGATTGATTCAATGATCATCTTTTTGAGTGTCATGGACTCTCTCAAACTTTTTGACGTGGCCCCCAATTTTGTGGATGTCGAGTTCGGATCCATGACCGTCACTTCTCTCACAGTCAATACCCGCCGTTTTGATCGCCTGCCGAAAGATGTTCAAAGCATCATCCTGGAAGTGGCGAAAGAAATGGAAGTGCTAAGCGGCAAAGTCACACGTGAAACGGGTGAAAAAACAGTGAATGCCATCAAGTCACGGGGTGTTAGTGTGGTCAAAGTCAGTGAAGCTGAAAGGAAAGCTTGGGCTGATATGTTGGTCAATTCTCCCCGTGATATTGCCAAAAAGTATGAGGCTGAAAACAAGTTGCCAATGACTCAGGTCATGAAGGCATATGTTCAAGCCACTGAAGCTGAAGGATATCGCTGGCCTGTTAAGGCAAAGTTGGACTGATTCAGCATTCAGCTGAGTTTATATGTTGAAGGCTTTTATTTACTCGGTTGATCGATTGGCTCAGGGCATGATGGTGGCGACTGCGTTTGTCGCATTCGGTATGGCTTTTGCCATATTGATCGAAATTATTTGCAGACTCATCGGGATAAAGTATTTCGGTACCGCCGAACATATTCGAAATATTTTGATCCTCATCGTGTTTCTTCAATTGCCCTATGCGGTGCGGGTACGCAGCATGCTTTTCGTCGATTTCTTCCAGAATTTAATGTCAAAAAAGTTAAAAGATCTCAGCCTGAAACTGTGTGCGTTGGGAGGTGTTTTTTTCTTTATGGTTCTTGCATATGGCGCGTTCGATCCCGCGGTCCGGGCATGGGTCGATAACGAATACGAAGGCGAGGGTGTGGTCGACGTAGCCGCGTGGCCAGCGCGTTTTGCTGTCGTGGCTGGGAGTTTGATGGCCTCCTGGTTCTATCTGTTGCGTGTGTTTGGGGTTGAGACAGAACTCAAGATTCCTGTGCACCAAGATATCTGAAGAACCTAGAGTTAAAACTGCATGATCGACTATTTGCATTTGATTATTTTGGGGATGCTTCTTCTCCTCGTCTTTTTGGGCGTGGAGGTTGCGGTTTCGCTAGCCCTGGTGAGCCTGACTGCCATGTGGATATCCACCGGCGACTGGCACATCACGGTTTCATTTCTGAGCAATACCGCTTATGAGGCTTTGCGCGACTACGTCTTCGCGGTCGTGCCGTTGTTTTTGTTGATGGGTGAGTTCATTGCTCGTTCGGGTATTGCCTACGATCTTTTTTGGGCAATTGATAGATGGCTGTCCCGTTTGCCGGCAAGGTTTGCATACGCTACTGTTTTAGGCAATGTGGTTTTTTCTTTTGTTTCAGGCACTAGCTTGGCATCTGCAACGACGTTCACATCGATCGCATATCCGCAGATGAAACGGGCCGGATACGCTGATCATTTCTCACTCGGGCTCATCAGCGGTACAGCATGCTTGGGCATGTTGATACCACCCAGTTTGCTAATGGTTGTTTGGGGAATCCTGACCGATATCTCTATTGGTCACTTATTTCTGGCTGGAATCATCCCTGGATTTTTGTTGGCGGGATTGATGATGGTCTACATCGCAACGATCTCGCTGACACATCCTCATCTGGTTGCTCACGGCCCTGCTTTTCAAAGCGCCTTGGCATCTAAACCGAATGTCAACCAAAAGCCTCCTCCGAGTACTCGCGATCTTTTGCTCAGCAGTATTGGACTATTGACGATAGTAGTTGGCGCTTTGGGCGGTATTTGGGCTGGTATTTTTACACCTACCGAAGGTGCCGGTATGGGTGCATTAGCGGCGTTGCTTGTCGGCGTGTTGAAAGGTATGCGTCGTGCAGAAATTATTGATACCGTTCTTACGGCGGGTCGGGTTGCTGTTCCGTTAATGATTCTGGTTTTTGCTGCACAACTCTACTCACGAACCTTGGCCATGAGTGGTGTGGGTAATCAGATTCAGGCCCTGATATTGTCCGCTGAATGGGGCGTGGGGTTGACAGTGCTTTTCATGGTTGCGATCTGGATGGTTTTGGGCATGCTAATCGACTCCATCTCCATCATGCTGCTAACAGTCCCTATCTTTTGGCCGATCGCTCAAGCGTTGGGTATGGACCCTTTGGCGTTCGCCATGATTGGCATTTTGATTGTCGAAGCTGGGTTGTTGACGCCCCCATTTGGTTTGGTTGTCTACGCCGTTAAGTCTGTGGTCCCAAATAAAGAGGTCACCATGGCACAAATTTTTCTTGGTGCTACCCCGTATGTATTTCTGCTGATGTTTGTGTCAGCCTTGGTATATTTTTTTCCTGCACTTGCCAGTTGGTTGGCAAGCTCGGTGTAGTGATCAGTCCATTTCGATATAGGGGATTTTGATGAAGGCCATGGTTGTACCTCAATGGGGAGAAAAATCGGTATTGATGAACCGACCCGATCCCAAGCCTAGCCCACGTGAGGCGGTTATGAGAGTTAGGGCTGCAGGGGTGGGCTTGACTTTGCTCAATATGCGCAATGGCAGTTTTGGTGGAGAGGCTCCCCGGATCATGGGCCATGAGTTGGCCGGAGACATCGTCGAAGTTGGCTCTGATGTGACCGAACTTAAGGTGGGCGATCGTTGCGCTGTTTATTTTTATTTGACATGCGCTCGCTGTAGGTACTGTCGCGGCGGCCGTGAGACTCTGTGTGAAGCATTCAAGGGCTTTGTTGGCGTGCACCGCGACGGTGGTTTCGCAGAGTATGTCAGCCTACCCGTAGAGAATTTTTTGCATATTCCTACGGGGTTGAGTTATGAAGGGGCTGCAATGGCTACCGATGCTGTTAACACCAACTGGCACTGTATGAAAGAGCGTGCCCGTGTCAATCCCCATGATCATGTTTTACTGATTGGTGCAGGCGGTGGTGTTGGTATTCACGGAGTACAAGTTGCAAAAGCCTTTGGGGCGCGTGTGATCGCAATGGATGTCTCTGACGAAAAATTGGAGTTGGCTCGTCAGTGGGGGGCCGACGAGGTAATACATGTGAAGAGAGAAGGCGACCTGGTTGCCGCTGTCAAAAGACTTACCGATGGCCGTGGTGTAGATGCAGCCATTGACTATGTTGGACACTCAGAAACTTTCCAGGTCGCCTACGACAGCCTGACTACATCGGGGCGTGCAGTGGTGATCGGTGTGGGTAAAGGCAGCATTCAGGTGCCGACGAGACCTTTGATGTTGACAGAGAAAACCATTACAGGATCTCGTCATTCGACCCGGACAGAGTTGATTGAAACGCTCGAGGTGATGGCTAGAGGATTGGTAAAACCTGTTATCGGGATGCGTACACACTTTACCGAAGTAGAGAGTATTTTCGGGGCGATCATTGAAGAAAAATTGTTGGGACGTGGGGCGCTGACCTACGATTAAGCCATTGCTCCAGTTTTGAAGCTACGGATCAAAAAGCCGTTTCTTTATTTGCGCTCAAAGTTGACTAAGAGACAGGATGGGTTCGTAAATTTACGGAACCGGCTTGTGAAAGAAACTATTGATACCCAGAAGTTTTTAGCATTCAGTCTGCTGTCCACAAATTGATTTTTTTGCAAACACTTTCTTCTTCAGTAAGAAGCTAAAACCCAACTTGAGTTTCGATTTGTTGGCTTCTAACCAAGTTCCATGGGCTTGACAGCCTTTGCTAGCGGCCCCGACGGTTGATTTAATATCCCTGTCTGGAAGTTCACAAACACTATCAAAATCATAGTAGCCCGCTCAAATTTCACGGGCATCATCGGCCTATTTGGGATACAAAGGAGATAACCATGGCGTTTGAAACCCTGAAGGTCACGCTGGACGCGCACATTGCCACCATCAGTCTGAACCGCCCGGACAAGGCCAACGCCATGAGCGCCACGATGTGGCAGGAAATTCGCCAGGCTTTTGAATGGGTGGACAGCACCCCAGAAGCGAGGGTGGCTGTTTTGCAGGCTGAGGGTAAATACTTCACCTCGGGCATTGATCTGCAGATGATGATGGGCATGAACGCCCAAATCGCCAACGACTGCGATGGCCGGGCCCGCGAAACCATGCGCCGCATCATCCTGGACCTGCAAGACACCCTGACCAGTCTGGAGCGTTGCCGCAAGCCGGTATTGGCAGCCATTCATGGCGGCTGCATTGGTGGTGGCATAGACCTGATTACTTGCGCTGACATGCGTTACTGCAGCGCCGACGCCTACTTCACCATCAAGGAAATCGACATCGGCATGACCGCCGACGTGGGCACTCTGCAGCGCCTGCCCAAGCTGGTGGGTGAAGGCATCACCCGCGAGCTGGCCTACACCGGCCGCAAGTTTGAAGCCGAGGAAGCCAAGCGCATCGGCCTGGTGAACCGCGTGTTTGACAGCCGCGAGGCGCTTTACGCCGGTGTTCACGAGATTGCGGCCATGATCGCCGCCAAGTCACCGCTGTCAATCCGCGGAACCAAGGAAATGATCACCTACGCTCGCGACCACAGCGTGGCCGACAGTCTGAACTACATCGCCACCTGGAACGCTGCTATGCTGATGAGCCAAGACTTGACCGAGGCAATGACGGCGAACATGCACAAGCGCTTGCCGGTGTTCAAGGACTAATTCACCATGATCATTTAAACGAGGCCAAGCTGATGATGAAACCCGCTTATTTATTGAAGTATTTGCTGACCAAACTCATCATGGATGTGTCTCAATGCAAAGTTTGCTGATGCTGTAGTGTCAAAGACGGGCTTTTATTGATGTCCATGCACCAGTCTTCAAACCTGCGGCTGGAAGACCGACTTCCCAAAACCGAGTTGGGACAACTGGCGCTGGTCGTATCGCTCATGCTTGGGGTTGCTTTGGTCGATTATTTGTCGGGAAACTTGCTGATGGTCTACCCCCTGTACTTCATCCCGATTACGCTGGCTGCGCTTACGCTAGGGCGGCTTGGTGCTATGGAAATTCTCGAAAAATTGAGCGCTGCAATCGAATCCTCAATGCGCCTTATGGATTGCACCGTCACTGCAAGCATCGGTGCAGCCGTCTATGGTGTTCCACCCCCTGGTATTGATGAGGCGATTCAGGCTGCCGATGAGGTGATGTATGCCGTCAAAAACTCCGGCAAGAATCAGGTCCGGGTGAAATACCTAGGTTGATCCTTCCTGGTGGATGGATCAAGCCAGCCAGCGCTTGCGCCGCTTGTAACTTTTCACATCTTTGAAACTTTTGCGCTCACCACCGCCCATGCCGAGGTAAAACTCTTTGACGTCTTCATTGTTGGCCAGATCACTGGCCACACCGTCCATGACTATGCGACCCGACTCCATGATGTAGCCATAGTCCGAATACTTCAAAGCCATATTGGTGTTCTGCTCGGCCAGCAGAAAGGTGACTTTTTCCCTGCGGTTGAGGTCTTTCACAATCTCAAAAACTTCTTCCACAATCTGCGGTGCCAACCCCATGGAGGGCTCGTCGAGCAGTACCATGTTGGGGTTGGCCATGAGGGCACGGCCAATGGCGCACATTTGCTGCTCCCCCCCCGAGGTGTAGGCCGCCTGACTGGTACGTCGGGTTTTAAGACGGGGAAAGTAGCTGTAAACCTTCTCCAAATTACGGGCAATTTCAGCCTTGTCTTTGCGGGTGTAGCCGCCGGTGCGTAAATTCTCTTCAATGGTCAGGTGGGCAAAGCAGTGCCGCCCCTCCATGACCTGAACCACACCACGGTTGACCAGATCCGCCGGAGTCAGGTTCTCGATGCGCTCCCCGCGAAGTTCAATGGAACCCTTGGTGACTTCTCCCCGCTCGCCCTTGAGCAAATTGCTGATTGCGCGCAAGGTGGTGGTTTTACCCGCCCCATTGCCGCCGAGCAAAGCCACAATTTTGCCATCCGGCACCTGCAAGGACACCCCCTTGAGCACGAGGATCACGTGGTTGTAAATAACCTCGATGCCGTTGACGTTGAGAACAATGTCAGACATGTTGTGAGGGGTGTCCATAAGCTCAGCTTTTGGTATTGGGAAAGTCCCGAGGATTAAGACTGGCAGTCTTGACCGGTTCGCCGGGTGAGCTTTTTCTCGGCGGCATACTTGTCAGCTGCGGCCTTGACCATAGGTTTGATGATCTGATCATCCGCCTGCATCCAGTCAGAGGTCCATTCGAACTTGGTGCCGTCCCAGGTGTGCACCCGAGCCCAGGAAGCGCCCATGTGGTCCTGGCAACTGGTCGAGATCGGGCGCATCACCCCCTTGAAACCCAGCGCATCAAGTTTGGCCTGCGTCAGGTTCAGGTTCTCATATCCCCAGCGGGCCTGCTCGCCGGTCATCACCTTGCCCTTGCCAAACCGTTCTTGCGCCGCACGCACGCCTTCTACTGCAAACATGGCTGCGGTCAGGCCACGCATATAGAGCACTTGCCCCACTTCATCCTTCGGGCCGGTACCCTGGTTTTTATCGTGTACCAGTTTGATGACTTCTTTGGCTACAGCGGAATTGGGCTCGGCACCGTGCTGCATCATGATGGCGTTGTATCCCTTGGCACCCTGGCCTACGTCTTTAACATCAGGTTCGGCTCCGGCCCACCACACGCCATACATTTTGTCACGGGGGTAACCGGTAGCCTGAGCCTCTTTCAGGGCGGTGGAGTTCATCACGCCCCAGCCCCAGTTAAGCACATAGTCAGGCCGGTTCTGCCGGATCTGCAACCAGGCGGCTTTTTGTTCCACACCGGGGTGTGTCACAGGCAGCAAACTCAATACAAAACCGTGCATAGCCGCACGCTCCTGCAACAGGGGAATCGGCTCTTTACCAAACGGGCTGTCGTGGTAAATAAGGGTGATTTTTTTGCCCTTGAGATTGTCCAGACCGCCTTCTTTTTTAGCGATATGTTGAATCAAGGTATCTGCGGCCACCCAGTAGGTTCCAGCCAGGGGAAAGTTCCATTTAAAAACGCCACCATCTGCCGACTCACTGCGGCCATAGCCGGCGGTGATCAGTGGAATTTTGTCGCCGGGGGCTTTTTCAGTCAGGGCAAAGGTGATGCCAGTTGATAAAGGCTGGAACACGGTGGCACCGCCATTTTTACCCTTTAGACGTTCATAGCACTCAACACCGCGGTCGGTGGCGTAGCCGGTTTCGCATTCCTCAAAGCTGACCTTTACGCCGTTGATGCCGCCCTTTGCATTGACCAGTTTGAGGTAGTCCACATAACCGTTGGCAAACGGTACGCCGTTGGGCGCATAGGCACCTGTGCGGTACACCAGCACCGGGAAGAACTGCTCTTTAGCCTGGGCTTGGGCAATGGTGGGGGCAACGCTGCCCGAAAAACCTGCAGCCATGATGGCAGCAGCACTTACAACTTGACGAAATTTCATGGTTTGTCTCCTAAAAAAATAAAGGGTCAGTGAGGGAAGGGCCAAAGCCGCATTTTTTGTTTTCCGATACTCCACAATCGTGCAAGCCCATGCGGTTCAACAATCAGAAACCAGACGATCAGCGCGCCAAACACCATGAACTCAGCATGTGAAATGGCAGCGGTTGAAATCTCTACGCCGAACAGATTGCCCATGGCCGGCAACAACTGGTTGAGCACAATGGGCAGGACAACGATGAAAGCGGCTCCAAAGAAACTGCCCATGATGGAGCCCATACCACCAATGATGACCATAAACAGAAGTTGAAACGAGCGATCGACAGAAAACGCAGCCGGCTCCCAGGAGCCCAGGTGAATAAAGCCCCAGAGGGCGCCAGCCACACCCACAATAAACGAACTCACAGCAAATGCACTGAGCTTGGCGTACATGGGCCGGATACCGATCACAGCCGCAGCTACGTCCATGTCTCGAATAGCCATCCATTCCCTTCCAATCGCACCGCGCACCAGATTTTTGGCCAAGACGCCAAAGACAACCAGCACCATCAAGCAGAACAGGTATTTCTCAAGTGGGCTGTCTATCTGCCAGCCAAAGACCTGAAGATTGGAGACCGACACTGAGCCCGATGAGGTATTGTTGGTAAACCAGCCGACGCGCAAAAAAGCCCAGTCGCAAAAGAACTGCGCCGCCAGAGTGGCCACCGCCAGATACAAGCCCTTGACGCGCAGGCTGGGAATACCGAAAACAATACCGACCATGGTTGCAAAGAACCCGCCAGAGAGCAAGGCAACGATCAATGGCATTCCCTCAATGCGCACAAAAGTGTTGTAGGCCGCATAAGCCCCAACCGCCATGAAGGCACCCGAGCCCAGAGAAATCTGACCGCAATAACCAACCAGAATATTTACGCCTAATGCGGCCAGCGCCAGAATGACAAACGGGATCAGGATTGCGCGAAACATGTACTCATCGACAAGCAAGGGCACGCCTATGAAGGCAAAGGCAATCATTGCCAAAACTGCCCAGCGGTCCTGTGCAATCGGAAAGATCTGCTGATCCGCCGAGTAGCTGGTTTTGAACTGACCGTTTTCTCTGTAGAACATAGCCGTAATCAGTTGAGGACCGAGCAAATTTGCGGTGCAAATCTTGATCCGGACCGCAGGTTTTTAAACTCGATCAATGATTTTCTCCCCGAACAAACCCTGTGGTCTAAACAGCAAAAACACCAAGGCCAACATGTAGGCAAACCATATTTCGATGCCGCCACCCACCAGCGGCCCGAGGTAGACCTCTGAGAGCTTTTCACCCACACCAATGATCAGGCCTCCAATGATGGCACCTGGCACTGATGTCAGGCCACCCAGAATGATGACCGGCAAAGCCCGCAAGGCGATCGTAGCCAGCGAAAACTGCACGCCCAGCTTGGAGCCCCAGATCATGCCGGCCACCAAGGCCACTACCCCGGCTACGCACCAGACAATGACCCAGATGCGGTTGAGGGGGATGCCTATGCTTTGCGCAGCCTGATGGTCGTCGGCCACGGCACGCAGTGCGCAGCCGGTGTTTGTTTTCTGGAAAAAAAGCGACAGCATGGTGACCAGCACCGCCGCAATGGCCGCAGCAATCAGGTCCTCCTGGTTCACCAGAACACCACCGGGAAAAACAGACTCCAGCACAAAAACCGGATCTTTGGGCATACCGATATCGATTTTGTAAATATCGCTCCCGAACAGCGTTTGACCAAGCCCTTCGAGAAAATAAGTGATGCCCAGAGTGGCCATCAGCAGGGTGGCGCCCTCCTGGTTGACTAGATGGCGCAGCACCAGATACTCAATCAGCCAGGCCACCACAAACATGATGGCGGCAGCCACGATAAATGCCAGAACGTTGGCCAGCCATTTGCTCTCAATTCCTGTCCATGCAGGAAACCATTCGGCAAAACGCGCCATGGCCAGTGCAGCAAACAAAACCATCGCGCCCTGGGCAAAATTGAACACGCCCGAAGCTTTGAAGATCAGCACAAAACCCAGGGCCACAAGAGAATAAAGCATCCCAGCCATGAGGCCGCCGAGCAGAGTCTCCAGAAAGAACGCCATTTACTTGTTCCCTCCTGTACCCAGATAGGCACTGATCACATCTTTGTTGGCACGGACTTCAGTGGGCGTACCGTCGCCGATTTTCTTGCCGTAGTCGAGTACCACCACGCGGTCTGATATGTCCATCACCACGCCCATGTCGTGCTCGATCAAGACAACCGTGGTTCCGTACTCATCATTGATGTCGAGTACAAAACGGCACATGTCTTGCTTTTCTTCCAGATTCATACCGGCCATAGGTTCATCTAGCAAAAGCACTTTGGGCTGCATGGCCAGGGCACGACCCAGATCCACCCGTTTTTGCAACCCGTAGGGCAGTTGACCGACTGGTGTTTTGCGATAGGGTTGAATTTCCAGAAAGTCAATGATGTGCTCGACAAACTCCCGATGCCTGATTTCTTCCTTTTCAGCAGGTCCCCAGCGCAGGGCCTGAAGAAAGAGATTGCTCTTCATGTGCAGGTTGCGCCCGGTCATGATGTTGTCTATCACGCTCATGCCCTTGAACAGTGCCAGATTCTGGAAGGTTCGGGCGATCCCCATCTCGGCCACCTGCCGACTGTCCATGTGGCTAAAGGTGCGGCCCTCAAAGCTGATCGTGCCCAACTGCGGCGTATATACACCATTGATGCAATTGAGCATGGAGCTTTTGCCAGCGCCGTTGGGACCGATGATCGCACGCACCTCGTGTTCGCGCACATCAAAAGAAATGTCAGTCAATGCCTTGACACCGCCAAAGGCCAAGCTGATGTTTTTCACATCCAGAATGACGTCGCCAATTTTCTTGTCGGCCATGGTGCTTATGCTGCGGCTTTCACCGGGGTCAATGTTTTAGCGTCTTCAATGCGAAGGGTGGCACTGACCACGCCGGATCGCCCATCTTCAAACTTGACCACTGTCTCAATGAATTGCTCGTATTGCCCACCGTAAAGCGCATCGATCAAGGGCTGGTATTTTTCACCAATGAAGCCGCGCCGGACCTTGTTGGTTCGGGTCAATTCGCCATCGTCGGCATCAAGTTCTTTGTGCAAAACCAGAAAGCGACTGATCTGACTGCCTGCCAATAGCGTGTCTTGACTTAAATCTGCGTTGACTTTCTCCACGCACTCGCGGATGAGCTGGTAGACCTCAGGCTTTTGCGCCAGATCGGTGTAACCAGCATAAGACAAATTGCGTCGTTCGGCCCAGTTGCCCACCGCATCAAAGTCGATATTGAGCATGACACAGACTTTTTCCCTGCGATCCCCATACGCCACTACTTCTTTGATAAAAGGAAAGAACTTGAGCTTGTTCTCGACGTACTTGGGGGCAAACATGGCCCCATCATTGATGCCGCCCTGAATACGCCCCACGTCTTTCACACGGTCGATGATTTTGAGGTGGCCGTGCACATCAATGAATCCAGCATCGCTGGTGTGGTACCAGCCGTCTGCGGTGAGCACCTCGGCCGTAGCCAAAGGGTTCTTGTAATACTCTTTGAGCAAGCCAGGTGACTTGACCAGAATTTCGCCGTTTTCTGCAACCCTAATTTCTACCCCACTCACTGGCACACCCACGGTATCGGCTCGGGCTTCGTGGTCAGGCTGCAGGCATACAAACACCGCAGTTTCGGTCGAACCGTAGAGCTGCTTGAGGTTAATGCCAATGGAGCGGTAAAAGGTGAAAAGATCCGGGCCTATCGCCTCACCGGCGGTGTAAGCCACGCGTACCCGGCTCATGCCCAGGTTGTTGCGCAGCGGGCCGTAAACCAACACATTGCCCAAGGCATAACGGATTTGATCCATCAGCCCCAGCGTCTTGCCATCCATCCGCGCTGGCCCGACCCGTTTGGCAACGTCCATGAAATAGTGAAAAAGCCTGCGCTTGAAGCTTGATGCATCTTCCATGCGGATCATGACGCTGGTCAGCAAGCCCTCAAACACCCTGGGCGGGGCAAAGTAATAAGTAGGGCCGACTTCCTTGAGGTCGATAGTGACGGTGGCAGCAGACTCCGGGCAGTTCACGACATAACCGCAGGCCAGCCACTGGGCATAGCTGAAAATATTTTGTCCGATCCAGGCCGGCGGCAGGTAGGCCAAAACCTCCTCATGATCAGTCAGCTTGTCAAATTCAGCACCGGCGCGGGCCCGGTCAAGCAAACTGTTGTGGGTGTGAACTACGCCCTTTGGGTTGCCGGTGGTACCAGAAGTGAAAAACATGGCTGCCACATCGTCCGGTTGTGCCAGTTCGATTTCGGTCTTGAAGAATTCAGGATGACTTTTGGCAAACGCCTGCCCAGACGATATGAGATTTTCCAGAGACGTCAGGCCTGGCTGATCGTAATTGCGCAGACCACGCGGGTCATCAAAGTAAATCCCCTGCAATTGAGGACACTGCGATCGGATATCCAGAAGTTTGTCCACCTGCTCCTGGTCTTCAGCAAAGACAAAGCGAACATCGGCATTGTTAATGGGGAAAA
>JBILKC010000213.1:0-5129 GCA_044376885.1 Hylemonella sp.
CACAACATACAGGTTGGCGGTGCCAGCCGTGCTGTTGTACCCGTTGCCGAAGATCGCCACCCAGGTTCCGTTCTTCAATTTACCGATGAACGGCCGGCCAACCACATTGCCAAAGGTTGCGGCACCCGAAGCGCCTGAAAACGTGGACGGGAAGGTGCTGTTGGCGTTGATCTCCCAAAGAAAGCTGCTTGCCGAGTAGGCTTGGGACGTGACATTGATGGCAAATACCGTCCTGACACCTGCACCCCCGGTAGCGACGGCCATTGATCGCCAGGAAATCTGGGAGTCACCCGGGACCTGGATCTTGGCGTGTCCCAGACCAATGGGGCCGTCAACAATATACCGGTGGGTGTAGGCGGGAGACGCCAGGTCCTTGATGCCCGCTCTGGCCGCCTGAGGCATGAATCCAAGCAACTCCTGGCCACCTGTTGAAGTGGGTGAGGCATCGAAAATATGGAAAAACCCGCTGTTAGAGCCCACAGCAAGCGACTCTGCGCCCAGTCCATTAAGAAAAGTGGTGTAGGTGGCATCTGAGGCCGCATAACCGTAGTCCTTCCTGGAAATAAGCTGCGGGTCGGCGTTGACAATATCGCCCAGTACTGAGCCGAACTCGGTCGGCGAGGTGCTGCCCCGGTTACGCAAGTTACCGCCTTTTCGCTCCTCATTGGTTTTATCTCCCAGCAGGTACTGGTAGATGGCGGGGCTGCCGAAATCATTCTGCTCGGCTGAGTTGAGGGCCGTGGTGTACCCACCTGAGACAAGTCGGGTCGGCGTCGTGGTGCCTCCTCTGCCCAGATACAGATTGGCCCGGGCAGCCGGGGCTGCTATGAGGGATGAGGCCTCCCAAAGGGTGGAGATCGGGACAGCATTGTTCCCTTCGTCCAGCTTGAAGGCATACAGGCGGGACGACCATGTCAGTGAATCGAAATTAGCCTGATAGACCGCCCCAGAACCCAGACTGCGCTGACCCAGGCCCACCACGCTGGTGCTGGAGACAGCTGCCAGCGAAGCAGCGGTACGCATGGCCTTGCCCATCTGCGCCGGCAGATCAGCAGGGCTGCTGACCCTGAAGTAATTGCTTGGATCGCCGTTGGCGTCCACGACCCCGGCACCACCGTACTTGGCGGCATACCAGAGCGGGTCTCGAGGCACCACATCATCGGGTGTGATGCCTGTAGTGTTGAAACTCAAAGTCCGGGAAGTCGCCGTGGCCGGTAATGCGGTCGCGTTGGTTCGGTAGGGCGCGCTGACGGGTGCCGGGTCCTGCTGTGCCGGCGTTGTCAGTGTGTCGAGGTAGTACACCTGTGAACTGGCTTGTGTGCGCATGTCCAGGTACATGCCGTCCTTGCTTGTGCCGGAAATCCAGTAGCCAATCTGCATCTGAACACTGCTGAGGTTGGTCTGCACAGGATCAATCTGCACAACCAGACTGCCACTGCTGTTCACAAACAGCGTATAGCGGACGCTGGCATCGGATCCGTTCTCGGTTCCCTCATCGGAATTGGAAAAATTGACGATATAAGTCATGTAGGGCCTGCCACCATTGACTGAACCGTCATAGTCCGGACCGCCAAGACCGGTGGTGTTGGCGGAGGTATCCAGAAAAAACCCGGTGATGGCACCCGTGGCCTGGTACTGACCCGGTGCGGGGCTGATGGATAAATTGGCTACTGATTTGGCAATCGGCATCAAGGTGGCATACCGGGTTCGGTTGATGTCACTCGGAATCCGGATTCGCGGCACCACCGTGCCCAGTGCCACGGAGATTGTGTCCACCTGCTGACCCGAGACTTTGGCCACACTTGGACTTCCAGTGGGGTGACCAATGTCAATTCCCGGGCTGCGCCCGAACTTGCCCACAGCCAAGGCGTAATAGCTGCCCTGAGCTTGGGCACCATCCGGCGCAAGCCCGCGAATGCTGTAAAAACTCGAAGCCGGCTTGGCGGTCGGGTTGCCATCTGAATTGGAGCCGGACTGGCCAATGAAGACGTTGCGTGTGCCCAGACCTTCGGTAGCCCACAGCGTATCTGTCAGCGTCTTGAGCGTGGCGGATCCCCAGCCTGTCAAATCACTGGAACTGACGGCCATGCTGCCCCCGATCAGCGGGAAGTAGGCACCGGGCAATTGATCTGAGTCGTGGCTGCTGATCGGGTCTGCGACCACCAGCTGCACGGGTCGCGAACAGGTCGGGTTACCGCCCTGCGTGGTCGAGCGGTAGGGGTTGAGCCAGGGGGAGCTCGCAGTGCCTATCAGGGGCAAACCCAGCCGGGAATCAGCCGAGGATGTGGCCGACAGCCCGGTGATAAAGGCACTGGTGGCAGCGCCACTGCCGGAAAAATAACGCAGGCTCTCGTACATCATCTCACTGACCGGAGACCCCCAGGCCGGGCAAGCCCCTTGGTTACGGGGTGCAGTGTGACTTGTTCCACAGTGGTAAGCGCCAGAGCCATCCCAGCCGTAAATGACAAGCCGGTCGATCGTTCGCGCAATGCCAGGCACCGAGGCTGAGCCCTCGGTCACGTTTTGCCACTGGCCAGTAGTGGCTTTGATCTCGTCATTGAAGCTGGCCATGTTGCGCCGTATCACGCCACCAGAATAATTGTTCTGGTAGGAACCGGTGAGCAAACCGAACTTCAGGGCGTCATTCACCGCGTAATCATGCAGGGTTCCGGTGGGCTTCCAGACCGTCGGCGCATTAGCGGGGTAACCTTTACAACCTGCTTCCCTGAGCCCGGACAAGGCCACACACACCTCAACCCGGATGGTGTAAGCGGTGCTGGTGTAAGTACCTCCGCCGAAAACAGAAAAGTTGGGGTTGTCGCTGGCCAATGCAGCACCGACGCCTGCAGCCCAGTTCCAGATCCTGTCGCTAAGCTGGCTGGCATTGGTCACGACGCGCAGCTTGGGCTCAGGCGCTGGGAATGGATAGGCCCCGGTTCCGGTGGCCGCGGGCGCGGTGGAGTTGTCGCTCTTGACAATGAACAGGTGCTGCCTGCCGGCTGTTGGCGCAGCCAGCGGGGTGTAATTCTGGATCAGGTAGACGTTGAGGTCGCGCCCGGAAACGGGGCGGTACTCTTTGCCCCAGACGTGTGCATCCCGGGGAATAAAAGCACCTTGCAATACCGTTGGGCTGGAGCCTGACGCTGGGTCTGTCAAACGGTAACCGCCATAGAGAACCCTTCTGAGCGTGTCCATTCTTGACATGGTCGCCCAGTTGAGCCAATTGCCATGCCAGCGCGGCGTGGTGGCGCTGTCGCCCGAGGCCGAGAAACAACCCGTTGATGCGTTGGCCACCGCTTTAGGGCTGAAGCGGGAGTTGCCGGTGTCGTAGAAGTAGCAGCGATCAGAGGCAAAGTAGCCGTAATAGGTAATGCCAGGTTTGAAACCCACATCCATCACACCATCACCATTGATATCAGTGCTGTCGTTGTAGGCTTGGTAAAAAAGACGCTGGTCCCGGCTCATGGTGAGCATGACCAGGCCAGACGCACTTTTAAGCGCCAGCAGGGGCGTTTGGGCCAGGTAGACGGTGCTTTGGGCCAGTGCTGGCAAGGTCGCACCGCACAGCAGGACAATAAGCAGATTCAAGATTGCCAACGTGATCGATGAAGTCGTCAGCAGTTGTTTTTTCATGGCGCAACCCCTCTGCAATAAACTAGGGCGTGGAAGTCAGCACAAACATGGTTTGCAGCACCACCTCGGCGTTGCCTGATCCACCCGTACTTCGCGACGTAATGCGGTAAGTTGAAACCGTGTTGCCGCCACTTGAGACCGAGCTCAGTAACTCAATGACATACTGCGCCTGGCTGACGTCATTGCCATATTTCACAGCCACCTTGGCTGAACAACTTTGCCAGCTAAACGGTGCGGTCGTCGGGCAATTGGCAGTTGACCCGACGACTGGACCATCACCCTGCGTCCAGTAACTGCTGGTACCGCCCTGGGAAATCGGCAAGGCGTAATGTCCGGTGGTTGCGGCATTGAAACCCCCTGCACTGATCAGGGTCAGCGCCTCCTTGCCGGAGTTCTCCGCAGACTGGAACGAGACGTTGCGGTCCACGGCATTGCTGGTCATGCGCTCACTCATGGTGGTGTTCCGAAACCCGATGGTGCTGATCACCGTCATCATGAGCAGCAGGATCAGGCCGACCAACAAAATCATGCCCCCCTGCTTGGCGGCCAAAGGCAGATGGCAGTGATGGCGCATGTACATGGTCAGGCCGCTGCTTTAACGGGGTGATACCCGGTTACGCAACACCACGGTGGTAGAAAATTCCTTGCGCAGGCGGTTGCTAGCCGCCCCGGCAGGAGGCGTGTATGCAGCCCCCAGCAGCGTGGGTGTTGCAGACGACACATCGGCGTTGTAGTCGCCGCCCACCAGCATCAAGCCCACACGCACAGCCATCACGTTGGACCAGTTTGTCACAGCGGCTGCGGTGGTGCGCCACACATCTGCCTGCATGCTGGCCACACACGTCGCAGCGCCTGTTGCCAACACGCAGTCGCTGGCAGTCACGCTGTCTTTGCCATTAAGGTTCTCGCCGTAGTAAAGCTTCATGCGCTCCACATTCGCAATCACCTCTTGCGCAGTACCACGGCTGTTACCGTCATAGCTGATGCGGTACAAGCTAGGGGTGCTTGCGCCGCTGCGGGTGGCGACATAGAAAAAATTCCACTGCAGTGGCATCACCAGTGCATCTACCCCGTAAAGGTAATTGGCGGCGAAGGTATTGGCGTTGTTGCCAATCGCAATGCTGTGGTCGATCTGGGTTGTTCCTGAGAGTTTTCCTGTAAAAAGACTGGACGCGTTGCAGTCCGAAACGATCAGGGTGTAGGTGTTGGCAGTCCCCCAACCATAAGGATCTGCCGCGATGGTGAGGTTGCTCGACGCAGTGGCCATGGGGGCCGTGATGGCGAGTGCGTTGGCACTGCCACTCACAAAATACAGGCTGTCGGTGCTGCCGCTAGAAGGAACAGACCCCGAAGCAAACATGGCGCTGGGCACATTGTCGAAACCCCGCAACCAGTTGTACGGTGACAGGGGCTGCATGGTCACCAAGGCATTGCCGGGCTCCACCGTGGCCAGGGGGTTGGGGCCTGTGATGGCGGTTGGGATTGGCGACACGCTC
>JBILKC010000214.1:0-5122 GCA_044376885.1 Hylemonella sp.
GGCGGTCGATTAGAAGGTGGCCGTACAAATGGCTATGTCATCATGCTCAAACCACGGGTAGCGCAAGACAAGACCGTTCTCGCCCACGAGCTCGTACACGTTGGACAACATGACCGACTAGGGCGCGCCGCATTTCTGCGCCGTTATCTCGTCGAAATGGAGGTGTTGGGATATGCCCGCTCTCCGCTGGAACTTGAAGCCTATGCAAAGCAAGGACTTGTCCAGTAAAACGGGCAACCCGCCTTAACAAACTCCCTTACAGGCGCAAAGTTTGCCGAAGGGAAAGGCCAGCAGAAAGCGTATCCCATGGGATACAATCGAGCCATGCGTGTTGAAACTACCAAGGTATATCTGGATTGGATTAACTCGTTGAATGATCGAGTAGGTCGTGCACGAATTCAGGTGCGCGTCGACAGACTCGTTCATGGGAATCCGGGCCAACACAGGGCGCTGACCGATGGTGTTTACGAGCTGAAGATCGATTTCGGGCCGGGATACCGCGTCTATTACACGCAGCGTGATGGCGTTGTCATTGTCTTACTTGCCGGCGGTGACAAATCATCTCAGCAGAAAGACATCAAGACCGCTATCTCGTTGACCAAAGGACTTAAGGAGCATTTTTATGGCGAAAGCAATTTCTAAAGCAGTAACCTCTACGACAAAAGTGACCAGCACCGTAGCGTATGACGTATCTGAACAGCTAAGAACGCCAGAGGAAATGGCTGCTTATCTGGACGCATGGCTGGAAGAGGCACCGGAAGACGCAACAGGGATTGCCCGCGCACTTGGCGACATTGCGCGCGCCAAGGGAATGACGCAAGTGGCACGCGACGCGGGTCTAAGTCGGGAAAGCTTGTACAAAGCTCTTAGTGAAAACGGGAATCCAACTTTAGCAACTGTCTTAAAGGTGGCTAAGGCACTGGGCCTTAGGTTTCATGCACAAGTTGCCTAAGTTGCTGTCGAACAGGTTGTTCCTCACCGCTGCCTGCGGCTCCTGTGAATTTTGACGTCGGGCGTCTTGAATTCGTCATTTTGAACCACCCGAACCAGGTGAACTAGCGAAGTTCAAGGCGGCTGCGCGTACCACCGCCATTAAAGATCGCCGAGTCAACATCCGCTTGTCCTCTGGGGATCTGAGTGACATTCAAGTTAAGGCGCTTGAAGAAGGTGTACCGTACCAAACGCTCATCGCCAGTGTTCTTCACAAGTACGTCACGGGCCGTTTGGCCGAACCTCTCGCAGCCAAGCAAACTGGTCGCCCCGCAGCAAAGCGCCGCGCTACGCCTGGCAGTTGAGCGGGGTTGGCTTGATGCCGATTCCTTACCCATCCATCAACTCGGGCGGAGGCGAAAACCGCTCGCCACGTATTTGACATCACAATTTCAAAGCAAATTCGTCGCCATAAGCCTGCAAGCAAAGGCACTGGCAAGGCCAGCAGACCGGGTACCCCTGCTCTGGCCCACGCTCGCGGGCTGACGTAGTTGGTTTGCTGGCAGCGGCTCTTTAATGCGGTAACTGGATTGCAGCGTTTGTGGCAACCGCGAATGGGGCCGACGCAGGGATACCCAATCTGCTGGCCTTGGGAAGGGTTTGTGTTGTCGGTTATTTTGCGAACATGCAAAATAAAATAAGCTAGGAATTTCTATGCTTGTCTTCAGCACTGTTGTTCTTGTTTTTTTCGGTTGTGCGCTACAACCAGCGTCTGCGCAGGACATTAACCTTCAGCCAAAGTACGTCCACTAGCGACAAAACTGCATGACGCGACCCCAACGTTTGACGTCACTGTCCACGCCCGTCACCCCGAGGCAAGGGTAGCCCCATCTGCAGAGGTGCCTTGTGCTCTCTTACACGATCAATGATGTACTCAGACTTTAGTCCGGTGTCAGTAATGCTTTGAACTCGCCTCAAGTCCACGATCAAAACATCACCCTTGCCGAATCTTTCATCGCCGGAATCAATACGGGCACGGAAAGAATTGTCACCAATTTCAGCGAAGAAAGAGTTTGAACCGTCGCTAAATCGCCACTTGTTACCATCTTTGAAAACGGCCGATTCAATCTGAAGCAAAACACCTTCACTTATCACGTCTGAGACAACATCCGCTCCTGAAGCCGCAATGGCAAAGAACTCAGCTTCTTCTTTGATTACTACAGTCTGCGTTTCTCCGTCCTGGCCGCAGGCGAATAAATCTATTCCTTCAGTTTCGAGCGGCTTGACAACACGGGCGAGCGACTGTCTCACAATACGACTCTGGTAAAGCTTGCCAGCAGCCAAGTCAACCTCGAAAGTTTCCACCGACTCTTCCAGTTTCAGTTCGAAGACAGTCTTATCGCCTTCTATCCGTATAGAACTCGGCTTATGCCCGCGAAGCCACTTGATTACTCCAATTAGCCCGCCTGCACCTAAAAATCCAATTCCGCTGAGGATCGCGAACAAGTTTGCTGCTGCAGTTGCTTCCGGTCCGGCAAAGATGGAAACGATCTGATCCTTGATGCTTTGCAGGGCTACGAAATCAACGCCGAAGGAGCCACCTTTGAATGACCCGTTAACGTTCACTCTTACTTCAGCAGAGTCGGGGTACAGCGCCCTATTCGCCTCTTCAAGGAGTGATGAAAGAGCAATCAGAGCGGGTGCTAGTTCCCGCACATCCATCTGGTGAGTAGCCAAGGCTGGACCATCGTACTTTATAGAAAAGTGCACAGTTGCGTTCATAACTGGAGTGTACGCCGATGATGTTTTTCCATATACCTAGGCAATCCCTTACGTCAGCACTGATGATACCTAGCGCTTAGCTCAAGCAGATCACCACCGGAATGGCACCACCCACCAAACCCCTCAGCCAAGGCGGGTGGCGTTGCCCACGGGCGCAGGCCCCATTCGCCGTTGCCACAGAGTCAGCAGGCCAAGCAAGGCATTGACGCAGTAACCCCAAACACACAAGCCCGGCCAACGGCGAGCGTGGGCCGGAGAACGTGGGCAGCGCCACCCGCCGTGCCCGTCTACTGGCGGATCACATCCGCCCCCGCAGGCGGCTTGAACTGGAAGCTGTCAGCGGGCAGTTTCGGGTTGGTCTCAAACTTGTTAAAGGTCAATACCGAGCGCTGGCTGAAGCTGTCCAGAATTTCCAGCACCGCCAGTTCGCTGGTTTTGTCCGAGACTCTAAAGCCAATGCGGATGGACTGCAGCTGCCCGTCTGTGGCCTTGGGGCTGGCGGTGACCCATTGCAAGCCATCCTTGTCGGGTGCCGCCTTCAGGATGAAATTGGCTTCCAGTTCGCGCACGTCCGCCGCAGCGGCAATGATGGCCGCCGGGGTAGACGCCAACACCTGGGCCTGGCGGCGGGCGGTAACCTGGTTCAAATCGACGTCATGCATCCACAGGGTCTGGCCATCGGCCACCATGCTTTGCTCAAACGGTTTTTTGTAAACAAATTTAAAGCGGTTGGGCCGCGAAAACTCAAAGTTGCCGCTGGATGTCTTGCTGCGGGCGGTTTGCCCGTCGCGCGCGGGAGAGGTCACCACCTGGGTGAACTCCGAGCGGCCACTGGTGGTGGTTTTAAGAAAATTCTCAAGGCTATTTAAGCCATCAGCCCTTGCGGGTATTACATAGATTGCTATACAAAACAGAGTGAATAGAAATTTGACCATGATTACTGCCCTTGCTCACTCGGCCCGCGAGGGAACCAGAATATCGCGCTGCCCGCTGGTGCTCATGGCGCTGACCAAACCGGCTTTTTCCATGTCTTCAACCAGCCTTGCAGCCCGGTTGTAACCAATTTTCAGGTGGCGTTGCACCAGTGAAATGCTGGCCTTGCGGTTCTTCAGCACCACTTCTACCGCCTGGTCGTACATCGGGTCTTTCTCGCCACCGGCTTCACCTGCCAGGCCGGTGCCGTCTTCGCCGTCCACGGTGCCGCCTTCGAGCACACCCTCGATGTAATTGGGTTCGCCCTGGGTCTTGAGGTACTTGACCACACGGTGCACTTCTTCGTCGCTCACAAACGCACCATGCACACGGATGGGCAAGCCGGTGCCGCTGGGCATGTAAAGCATGTCACCCATGCCCAGCAGGGCTTCAGCGCCCATCTGGTCCAGGATGGTGCGGCTATCTATCTTGCTGCTGACCTGGAAAGCGATGCGGGTGGGGATATTGGCCTTGATCAGGCCGGTGATCACGTCCACACTGGGGCGCTGGGTGGCCAATATCAGATGGATGCCGGCGGCGCGGGCTTTTTGTGCCAGCCGGGCAATGAGCTCTTCAATTTTTTTGCCCACCACCATCATCAGGTCAGCCAGCTCGTCAATCACCACCACGATGTGGGGCAAGCGCTCTACCGGCTCGGGGCTCTCGGGCGTGAGGCTAAACGGGTTGTAGATAAACTCGCCGCGCGCCTTGGCTTCATCCCACTTGGCGTTAAAGCCGGCCAGGTTACGCACACCCATTTTGCTGAGCAGTTTGTAGCGGCGCTCCATCTCCATCACGCACCAGTTCAGACCATTGGCGGCCTGCTTCATGTCGGTCACCACCGGGCACAAGAGGTGCGGAATGCCTTCATACACGCTCATCTCCAGCATTTTGGGGTCGATCATGAGCAGTCGGACATCACGGGCCTCGGCCTTGTAGAGCAGGCTCAGGATCATGGCATTGATACCCACCGATTTGCCCGAACCGGTAGTTCCAGCCACCAGCACATGCGGCATCTTGGCCAGATCAGCCACCACCGGGTTGCCAATGATGTCTTTGCCCAGGCCCATGGTAAGCAGGGACTTGGCTTCGAAATAGACCTGAGAGCCCAGAATTTCGGACAGCTTGATGGACTGCCGTTTCGCGTTGGGCAGCTCCAGCGCCATGTAGTTCTTGCCAGGAATGGTCTCGACCACACGGATGGAAATCAGACTCAAGGACCGGGCCAGGTCTTTGGCCAGACCCACAATTTGCGAACCTTTGACGCCTGTGGCCGGCTCAATCTCGTAACGGGTAATCACCGGGCCGGGCTGCGCCAGCACCACGCGCACCTCGACACCGAAATCCTTGAGCTTTTTCTCGATCATGCGGCTGGTCATGTCCAGCGTCTCGGTTGGCACCGTCTCCTGGCGCAGTTGGGCACCGTCGAGCAGGTCGA
>JBILKC010000215.1:0-5067 GCA_044376885.1 Hylemonella sp.
CACGCGTGCGGCATCGGTGCCCTTTTCGGTTTGTCGGGCCACGGCCTGCGCCAAATTCTCTGTGGTGAGAATGGCGTTCGCAATCGGGATCTGGTAATCCAGCGCAATGCGGGTGACACCCGCGCCGGATTCGTTGGCCACCAGTTCAAAGTGGTAGGTTTCTCCGCGGATGATGCAGCCCAGGGCAATCAGGGCGTCGTACCGGTCCTGCTCGGCCAGTGCCTGCAGGGCCAGCGGCACCTCTAGAGCACCGGGGACCAGGACGTGTTCTATGTGTTTTTCCATCACACCCAGCGCCAGTAGTTCGTCTTTGCAGGCTTGCGCCAAGGTGTTGGTGATGTCTTCGTTGAAGCGGGCCTGAACCATTCCGATGAAGAGTTTCCTGCCGTTGAGTTTTTTGTCTGTGGAAGCAACGCTTCCTTTGTCTGCGCCAAACATAATCTAGATCCTGAGAGTCGTGAGAGTCGTGAGAGTCGTGAGAGTGGGGATTGCGGGATTTGCGGCCATTGATCGTTCAGCGCGATACGTAACCGGTGATCTCCAGACCGTAACCGGTCATGCTGGGCATGCGCCGCGGGTTGCCCATGAGGTTCATTTTGTGCACCCCGCAGTCGCGCAGAATTTGTGCGCCTACGCCATAGGTGCGCAAATCCATACGCCCGCGCTCCGGGGCCTGGCTGGGCCGCGCTGTTCCTTCAAACTGGGCCAGCAACTGGGCTCCGCTTTCGCCGCAATTGAGCAGCACCACCACACCCCGGCCTTCCTGGGCAATGCGGGCCAGGCAGGTGTCGAGGTTCCAGGAGTGCATGGAGCGGCCCACTTCCAGCGCATCGAGCACCGACAGCGGCTCATGGACCCGCGCCAGCACACTTTCTTCGGGGGTCCATTGGCCTTTGACCAGCGCCAGGTGAACGCTCTGGCTGGGTTTATCCCGGAACGCATAGGCCGTGAACTCGCCGTAGGCGGTGTTCAGGATGCGCGAGCCTACGCGCTCGATCAGCGAGTCATTGCGGCTGCGGTACTCAATCAGGCTGGCAATAGTGCCGATTTTCAGGCCGTGCTCGGCCGCAAACAGTTGCAGATCAGGCAGGCGTGCCATGGTGCCATCGTCTTTCATGATCTCGCAGATCACGGCGGTGGGTGAGCAGCCGGCCATATCGGCCAGATCACACCCGGCTTCGGTGTGGCCGGCGCGCATCAGCACCCCGCCATCCACCGCTTGCAAGGGAAACACGTGGCCGGGTTGAACCAGGTCCTGAGCCTGTGTGTTTTTGTCGACCGCCACCTGAATGGTCCGTGCCCGGTCTGCGGCGGAAATGCCGGTGGTCACACCGACAGCCGCCTCAATGGATACGGTGAACGCTGTTGAGTGCTTGGTGCCGTTACGCGCTGCCATGGGTGGGAGTTGCAGCAGTTCGCAGCGTTCGCGCCGCAAGGTCAGGCAGATCAGGCCTCGCCCGAAGCGCGCCATGAAGTTGATGGCCTGAGCGCTCACGTGGTCCGCAGCGAGAACCAAATCGCCTTCGTTTTCGCGGTCTTCCTCGTCCACCAGTATCACCATACGTCCGGCGCGCATGTCGGCCACGATGTCTTCAATGGGGGAAATGGTGACCGGCTGAGCGGACAATTGACGGCTAACATCACTGGGGGTGGCGTTCATAACTCTACTTTCCTCGTTGTTTCGCCAAGCATGCGTTCAACATAGCGTGCGATCAGGTCAATTTCCAGATTGACGCGGTGGCCCGCATGTAGCGTATGCAGGGCGGTATTTTTAACTGTATGGGGGATCAGATTGATGCTGACTTCGCAGCCGGCCGCAAGGTCTGTGATGCGGTTGACCGTCAGGCTGACGCCATTGACGGTGATGGATCCCTTGAAGGCCAGGTACCTGGCCAGGCCAGGGGGGGCCAGTACGCGCAGTTCCCAACTTTCCCCGACCTGTTCAAAGTGAGTCACTTCGCCGACCCCGTCCACATGACCCGACACCAGATGCCCGCCCAGGCGGTCATTGGCGCGCAGGGCTTTTTCCAGATTGATCGGGCCGTTGTGCGTCAAGCCCGAGGTTTTATTGAGCGATTCTGCGGAGATATCGACGGTAAAACTGCCGGCTGCCGGCTCCAGAGAGGTCACTGTCATACAGGCACCGTTGAGCGCGATGCTGTCGCCCAGACCCACGTCATGCAAATAGCCTTCGGGGCAGACAATCGACAGGCGTTTGCCGTAAGTTGACGCGCCTCCAAGATCGTGGACGGCGGCGATGCGCCCCACAGCAGTAATGATTCCAGTAAACATACCTGCATTTTCGCAGGGATTCGCCCTAAAACTGGTCCCGTCCCGCAATTACCGCCTCAATACGCAGATCGTTACCCACCATCTGTGTGCCGCTGAAACTCAAGGCAACGGCGTCTGACAATGAAGCCAATGGCCCGAAACTGGCCAAGTCGCGTCCCTCACCGAGTAGTTTGGGGGCCAGATACATCAGCAACTCATCGACCAGACCTTCACGTATCAAGGAACCGTTGAGCTTGTGGCCTGCTTCTACATGCACCTCATTGATTTCGCGCCGTGCCAGATCCCTGAGCATGGCCGCCAGATCAACCTTGCCTTGGTTGGGCGCTTGTCCCGGGCAGTGGATCACGGTGGCGCCCCGCGATTCAAGAGCAGCCATGCGCGCGTCATCCTGCACAGCGGTATAGATGAAAATCCTCCTTGGTGCTATAAAAAGATGAGCGTCAAGTGGCGTTTGCATGCGGCTATCAACCACAATCAAGTGAGGTTGACGGGGAGTGTCGAGGCCCCTGACATCGAGCCGCGGGTTGTCTTCGAGGACGGTGCCTATGCCGGTGAGTACGGCGCAGGCACGGGCGCGCCAGGCATGACCATCGGCGCGGGCGGCCTCGCCGGTGATCCATTGGCTGCTGCCATTGTTCAAGGCGGTCTTGCCGTCCAGCGAGGCGGCAACTTTCATCCGCACCCAGGGCGTCTGGCGGACCATGCGGCTGAAGAACCCGATGTTGAGCGCGCGCGAGGCCTTGGCCAGCGGGTCATCCACAGGCAGAACCTCTACGCTCAGACCGGCCTGACGCAGCCGCGCAAATCCCTGGCCGGCAACCAGGGGGTTGGGGTCGGTGTGGGTTGCCACAACCCGGGCAATACCAGCCGCAACCAGTGCATCGCAACAAGGCCCGGTGCGGCCCTGATGCGCGCAGGGCTCAAGGGTGACATAGGCAGTAGCACCCTGGGTGCTGTGGCCGTTGGCGGCAGCATCGCGCAGGGCCATGATTTCGGCATGCGGACCACCTGCTTGTTGCGTATAGCCTTGGCCTATCCGTTGACCGCCTGGGGCGACCAGAACGCAGCCGACGGCCGGATTGGGCGGAGGTGCCAGACGGTTGACGCTGGCGAGCGCCAGTGCGTGCGCTAGCTGTTCTGACATCAAAACCGGGAGAAGTCGCTTGTCTTGATGCATGAAATTTGACCGTTTGGCTGCTATGGGTTAACGTTCATTGACATTTTAGGGCGTACGCCGGACGCCTTTTTTATCATGAAAATATGCGCCATTTGCGTGGATTCAGCCTGACCGAAACCCTGGTGGTGGTGGCAATTATTGCCATCCTGGCGGCCATTGCAGCACCCTCTTTCCTGACCATGATCCGTAACAACCGGCTGGCCGCGGCTTCTTCTGCTTTACAGGTTTCCTTGAATCTTGCGCGATCAGAGGCCGTCAAGCGCGGCGCAGATGCGCGGGTAACTGTCGCAGCCAACAACGCGCCGGGTGTGTGGAGCAACGGGTGGACCGTGTTTCTGGACAAAACCGGTACCGCAAACCTGGGTCTGGCACCCACCACCGACGACACCGGTAGCACGGGGTTCATCCGGCTGGAAGTCACGGCCGCACCCTCGGGCCCCATCAATTACGGGCAAACCGGAACACTGAACTACTTTACCTACAACGGCCAGGGCCGATTGATCAGCACAACCGGTGCGATTGCCAACCGGTCTTTCTGGTTTGACGACATGTCCGGTGCCAGCGACAAATACTGCCTGATCATCAACAGCACAGGGCGTATTCGTACGGACCGGGTTTCCAGTGCATCAAGCTGTAGCACGGAGTGATTTCATCATGATCATCCCGAGTCCTCAGCGAATGAGACACCAGGCGGGCTTTAGCCTGATCGAAGTTCTGGTGACCATGCTGGTCCTTGCGTTTGGCCTGCTGGGCGTGGCTGGTCTGATGGTCAGCGGCGTCTCCAATGCCGCTTCGTCCGAGTCGTTCTCCAGAGCCAGCCAGTTGGCCGCAGGCATGGCCGACCGCATTCGCGCCAACCCGGCTGCAGCCCTGTCGGCAAGCAGCGACTACATCACCAGCTATGACGACTCGGTACCGAGCAACATCACCTCGATTGCGCTGGCTGATAAAAAGGACTGGATGGAATCATTGGCGGCACAGTTGCCGCAGGGCAAAGGCAGGATTTACACCACAGGGGGTGCTGGGTCACGTCAGATCAACATCGAAGTGCGCTGGTCGAACTGTGTCGGAACCCTCAGTAGCGCAGACGTTACCGCCTGCACCAGCAATGCTGCCAATGCCTTTCGCACCTTCAATCTTGAGCTGCGCTTATGAGTACCCGCTCACCCAGGCTTTTGCTTGCTCATCGCCAAAGCGGTGTGACCCTTGTGGAGTTGCTGGTGTCGCTTGCCCTGGGCTTGTCGGTGATGGTGGCGATGGCTTCAGTGTATGTGGCCGTTAAATCCTCATTCCGGTTCCAGGAGTCAGTCGGTCGATTACAGGAAGACGCCAACTACGCACTGGAAGTCATCTCCAAAGAATTGCGCATGGCAGGTTTTGCGGGTTGCCGGGGCGTTGACGCCGTCACGGTCAGCGGGGTGACGACCTATTACCCCACCTCGAGCGTGTCGCCAAACCCAACCGCCATCACCGGCCCCAACCCCCTGGCCACGGTGGAGCCCGGCAATGCCTTGGTGACCATGCAGCCCCTGTCACCGTACAACTGGTTGCGGGGTTTCGACAATGTGCCCAGCGCCATGTTTGCTTCGGGGTCTGTT
>JBILKC010000216.1:0-5036 GCA_044376885.1 Hylemonella sp.
AGACGGTTGTAGGCCACCGCATGCACGGCCGCATCGTCCTGGTCATCCCACTCCATCTCAAGGGGGATTTGTTGCTCCTCCAAAAAAACCTCGGTACGCACCTGTCTGGCACCTTCACGCAGGTCTTGCCAGGCCCCGGTTGTGAAGGTCACCATGCGCTGACCCGCTTCGTAAGCCATCAGCATGTCGCGCAGGGCTTGCGGCACGGGCTGAGACTTCTGGGTAGCCGGATTGGCATACACATAGATCAATTCACCGGTGATCAGCAATGCGTCGCCACGGAAGATGGCGCAGCGGAACACCAGAGAAGACGTGCCAATGCGTTCGCATTTCATCCCGACGTCAATCCGGTCATCAAAACGTGCCGACGCGTGGTACTCGACGGACGCTTTTTTAACAAACAAATCGCCGCCCAACTGGTGCATTGCAGCCTCGTAGGGCAGCGCCAGATCGCGCCAGTAGTCGCTGACGGCGGTATCAAAATACATCAGGTAATGGCCGTTAAAGACAATTTTCTGCATGTCCACCTCCACCCAGCGCACCCGCAGTCTGTGAAAAAAGCGGAAGTCGGATCGTTTCAAGGCACTGCCCGAAGCAGCTTGCTTGTGTGTGGAAGGAGGCTTGATATCAGGGGTCATAGGTCTGCTTTCAAGGTTCAGAGAGAAGTTTGGAAAGCCTGGCGCAGGGCCTGAGCAGCATCTTGATGTGCCTGCCGGGCCTCAGGCAAAGCCCGCCGCATGGTGATAAAGCCATGCACCACGCCCTTGTAAATCTCCAGGTCTACCGGTACACCGGCCAACCTTAGGGCGTCACCATACATCAGTCCCTCGTCAAACAGGGGGTCGCACTCGGCCAGGGCCAGCCAGGCTGGTGCCAGGCCCTGGAGATCCGGCGCATTCAAAGGCGCAAACCGCCAGTCGTCGCGGTCTGCCCTATCGATGTAATGGTCGAAGAAGTAATTGATGGAGGTCTGTTCCAACAAAAATCCTTTGGCAAAGATCTGGTGCGACGGTGTGTCCTGATGGGCGGTGGTGCCAGGGTAGATCAGCAATTGCAAGGCCAACGGCAACCCGGCATCGCGCGCCAGAATGGCACACACCGCGGCCAGCGTGCCCCCCGCGCTGTCGCCTCCTACAGCCAGACGGTTTGCATCGACTTGCAGCGCACTGGCGTTGGAGGCCACCCACTGCACAGCGTCAAAAGCGTCGTTCACAGCCACCGGAAAACGGTGCTCGGGCGCAAGCCGGTAATTCACAGACACCACCGCACAGTGCGCCAGATGGCACAAAGACCGGCATAAGGTGTCGTGGGTTTGAATGCTGCCGATGGTAAAGCCCCCACCATGAAAGTACACCAGCACTGGCGGGCTTGATGCATGCACGGGGGCTTGTTCCGGCAATTGACCAGGCAAACCATCGGGCAGATACAGCCGTGCGCCTATGGTTTGACCATCGCGCGTTGGAATCCAAAAGTCCTCCACATGCAGTAGTTTGTGTGGCGGGTTATCCAGCAGCCCGGCACCGGCCTCGTAGGCCTGCCTGGCCTGCTGCGGGTTCAAGGCGTGTAGCGGAACAGCCCCGGCGCGCGCCATACGCTCAAGCACGCTGTGCATGGCGGGCGTGAGCAGGCTACGCGGACGATGCGTTCTGTCTGGGTTGGAGGATTTACGGGTGTCTGGCATTCGGATATCCTACTTGCATGTCACTTATTTTCTACATCACCCAGGTGCAGTTTGACTACGGCGCCCTTCAATTGCTCAGGTCCGAGTGCGAACGGGTCGGCATTACCCGCCCCCTGATCATCACCGACCCCGGCGTCAAAGCAGCCGGCATTTTGCAAAAAGCGCTGGATGCCCTGTCAGCGCAAGCCGCCCGGTCCGGCCAGCAAGCCATGCCGGTTACCGTGTTTGACCAGACGCCTTCCAACCCCACCGAAGCTGCGGTGCGGGCTGCAGCAGTCTTGTACACACAACATCAGTGTGATGGCCTGATTGCTGTGGGTGGCGGCTCGGCCTTAGACTGCGCCAAGGGTGTTGCCATTGCAGCCACCCACGATGGGCCGCTCAAAACCTACGCCACCATTGAGGGCGGCTCAGCAAAAATTACCGACCGGGTCGCCCCCATCATTGCCGTTCCCACCACCAGCGGTACGGGGAGCGAAGTGGCGCGCGGCGCCATCCTGATCCTGGATGACCACCGCAAGCTGGGTTTTCACTCCTGGCATCTGGTTCCCAAAGCCGCCATCTGTGACCCCGAGCTCACGCTGGGACTGCCGCCCCAACTCACCGCTGCTACCGGCATGGACGCCATCGCCCACTGCATGGAAACTTTCATGGCGCCGGCCTTCAATCCGCCCGCCGACGGCATTGCCCTGGATGGCCTGCAACGCGCCTGGGCTCACATTGAGCGCGCCACCCGCAACGGCAATGACCGGGAGGCCCGCCTGAACCTCATGAGCGCCTCCATGCAGGGTGCCATGGCGTTTCAAAAGGGGCTGGGCTGTGTCCATTCGCTCAGCCACAGCCTGGGCGGGGTCGACCCGCGTCTGCATCATGGCACGCTCAATGCCATGTTTTTGCCGGCAGTCATCGCCTTTAATGCCCAGGCCGACTCCATCGTTCACGAGACCCGTTTGTTGCGCATGGCCCAGGCCATGAACCTGGATTCAGCCGGTGACCTGGGCGAGGCCATCAAGGACATGAACGCCCGCCTGGGTCTTCCCACCGGTCTGCGCGACATGGGTGTGAGCGAAACCCAGTTTGACGCCATCATTACCGGTGCCATGGCCGACCACTGCCACAAGACCAACCCGCGCATTGCAAGCCAAGATGACTACCGCGAGATGCTGCTGCAAGCGCTGTAAGAGTCTCGGCAGGGGTTCATGTAAAACCAAGCAGAAATGCCAGGCTTCCACTGCAACCATGGTGGCGTTGAAGTTCAAAGGGCCGATCCTGCGGATGGCCACATTGGCTGCCAGCAGCGCGGAGAACAGGCCTGCTGTCAAGCTTGAGATGAAAATATGAAACAGACATATTTAAAAGCTTGAAGCAACGGCTGATTGCATATTACAATTGCAACAATGTTGCGAAAGAGGGCCGGGCTTAGTGCAACTTTGTTGTGTTTACAGCCTTTCGCATTTTTATTTCTACAAACATGTCCCATCCTTCCGATGCTGATGCCCGGGTTGATGCCGCTCTTAGCTTAGCCGGATTGCGTCGAACCGCTGCCACCCTGGCACTGGCCCGACTCTTCTGGGAGGCTGGTGATGTGATGCTCGCCCATTTACAGATAGAGTCGGCGCTAATGGCTCGAGGGGTGGCTGTTAACCGCGTAACTGTCTACCGTTTGCTGGATCGCTTTGTCGCCGCCGGACTGCTGAGCCGCACAGTCGATGCGCAGCGTGTGTCGCGATTTGCGCTGGCAAGTTTTGAAGCTAAATCAGCACCGCATTTTGAGTGCGACGACTGTCATCGGCATTTCCGGCTGACCGATAGCGCCAAAAAGTTAAACGATGCGGCGCGTCAGGTACTCAGGGTTCTGGAGGCCGCCGGCCACGAAGGGCACACCATCGACGTTTCCATTCACGGGCGTTGTGCGGGCTGCGCAACCACCAGCATGCAGTCAAGGGGTTTCCCGTGAAATTTTTAAATCCAAAATCGGCAGCCGGACCCTGCTCGGCAGGCGTTGCAAACCTTAAAAACAGGAGCGCTCAGAGGCTTTTGGGGGGCGGTTTTGCAGGACGCGGCGCTGCTTGTCTGCTGACCCTGATCCTGGGGGCGGTAATTTTTGCGCAAATGTTGGGCTTGACGCATGGCCTCGCGCACAAGTCGCATAAGCAACAAGCTACTTCAGCAGAATTGCAGCATCACCATCATGAAGTGGCTGGCGATTACGAGACAAGTGGGCTCAAAGCTCTGTTTGCAAGTCACGACGACGGTAGCGACAGCTGCCGCATTTTCGACCAACATGGTTACAGCGCCCCGATTTCGGCAATCGCAGCGTTGGTATTACCCAGCGAGCTTCGCGCAGCCTTGCAGCCAAAGCGCACAGGCTGCGACCTCTCGGGCACCGCCGCGCCCTTTAAAGCGCGGGCCCCACCCTCTTCCCGCTAAAGCACTCTGCGACCGTCTTGCGCCCGCCCGAATTCAGGCAGGCTGACGCGCTCGTTCGCGCGTCTTATGGCTTCCATCACCTGTGAGCCCATTTTCATCTTCCGGATCACCATGCTCTAAAACTGTTGGCCTGGCCACCAAATACGGAAAACAACGCGTGCATGAAGCGGGCTCGCCTCTCAACCCTCCCTTTTCTGCTCGAAAAAGAACATCATGATTTACATTAAATGTCCGGTGCTCAGCGCCCCCCTTGCGCTTGCCATCGCCATCGCTACGATTTTCAACGAGCCGGCTCTTGCCCAGACTGGCAGAACCGGCGCCGAGGCGGGCCAGTTGTCCACAATCGAGGTAGTCGGTCGGGGCGATTCTGGCGCCTACCACGCGGATGAAGCGGCCGGTGCCAAGACTGACCTGCCGTTGCGCGAGTTACCCCAATCAGTCCGCATCATCACGCGTCAGGCTATGGATGACCTGGGTGCAACCAAGCTCGACGACGTGCTTGACTACGTTGGAGGCGTCTCGCGCCAGAATAATTTCGGTGGATTGTGGGACAACATCGCAATCCGAGGCTTGCCAGGCAACGAAAATACCGGCATGGCCACCTTGCTCAACGGCTTTTCCTCGAATCGCGGCTTCAACGCGCCGCGCGATTTGGCTGGAGTCGAGCGAATCGAGTTCCTCAAGGGCACGGCGGCAGCTTTGTATGGCAGCAGCGAACCTGGCGGGACGCTCAACATCGTGTCCAAGCGGCCCTTGTGGAAGGCGGCGCAAGCCGTTGAGGGCTACATAGGCAGCTATGGCCTTAAACGCGGTGCCTTCGACAGCACCGGACCCGTTGGCGAGAACTTTGCCTACCGCCTCAATGTGGCGGTGGAAGACCGCGACAGCTTCCGCGACCATGTCACCGCCAAACGCAGCGTGATCG
>JBILKC010000217.1:0-5030 GCA_044376885.1 Hylemonella sp.
TGCACAAGCCACCGTCACCATCTTGCTGACTTTGCGCTCCAATTCTTTTCTGGCAGACCCCTGGGGAAATCCCATTGCCGGATGGAGCTGGCCCGGCAACGGGCGCGCTGTTTACGGCGCTGGTGGCGTTGGTGGAGGTGGCTCGATGATCGGTTTTGGCATGCGCTTTCCACCGCCCACCGCTTACAACCGTGAAGTCAGCCTGATTTTTCGCAACCTGGCAAACGGGCAGATTGTTTATGAAACCCGTGCCCACCACAGCGGGCCCTGGTCTGATACCGAAGCCATAGTGGCGGCCATGCTGGAAGCTGCCATGGTCGATTTCCCCAACCCGCCCGCCGGGATACGCCAGGTCAATATTGAAATCCCCAGATGACACCACGGCCATGATTGCATCCCCGATGGAAGCCACCCGAATCATCGCCATACGCCATGGCGAAACCGACTGGAATGCGCAAACTCGCATCCAGGGACATATGGACATCCCCCTGAACAACCACGGGCGCTGGCAAGCGCAGCAATTGGCTCAAGCACTGGTGACTGAAGATATTCAGGCCATTTACAGCAGTGATCTGGAGCGTGCGTATGAAACGGCCAACAGCATCCGACTCAGTCACCCGGCGCTCTTGAGCAAGCCCCCACTGCAGATCAAAGCCCTGCGCGAGCGCCACTTCGGCATGTTTGAAGGCAAGACCTGGGCCGAGATTGAAACCGGCTGGCACGAACAAGCTTTGCGTTGGCGCCAGCGTGATGTGGACTTTGCCCCCGAAGGCGGCGAGAACCTTTTGCAGTTTCAGACCCGCATCAGAGAAATCACAGACCAACTTGCTGCTCAGCACACCGGGCAACAGATCGTGCTGGTCGCGCATGGTGGCGTCATGGATGTGCTGTACCGGCTGGCCACCCGTCTTGACTTGCAAGCACCCAGAACCTGGGCGCTGGAAAACACCGCCATCAATCGCCTGCTGTGGACACCTCAGGGCATATCGCTGGTAGGCTGGTCCGATACAAGACACCTGGATGACAAGGCGCACGATGAAGCCAGCGTATGAAGGGCTGATTGGCAACTCGGTTGCCAGCATTGATACCCCCGCTTTGGTCATTGACCTGGATGCGATGGAACGCAACCTGCAACGCATGGCTGATTTCGCCAGTCAGCGTGGTGTGAAGATACGTCCGCATGCCAAGATGCACAAAAGTGCGGCCTTGGCCCTGCAGCAAATCCGGGCCGGCGCTGTGGGCATCTGTGTCCAAAAAACCGCTGAGGCTGAGGCAATGGCAGCCGGTGGCGTGCGTGATATTTACATCAGCAATGAAGTGGTTGGTTCGCAAAAATTGCTGCGTGTTGCTGCGCTTGCACATCAGCTCAGACTTTGCGGGGGGCGCCTGGCCATTGCTGTGGACAGCCTGGAGGGGATTGAGCGTTTAGCCACGGCTTGCCAGAATGCAGCGCCGCAGCAATTTGCCGGCACAGACGATTTTTTGATTGATGTCTTCATTGAACTCGATGTCGGCCATGGCCGCTGCGGTGTATCCGAGCCTGCTGGCGTCGTGCATCTGGCCCGCGAAATCCAGCGACATCCTGCCCTCAGGTTTGCAGGCCTGCAGGCCTACCACGGCCGTGCGCAACACCTGCGCACGGTTGAGGAAAGAAAACGCACGCTGCACAGCGTCATTGAACGCATCAAGACCACCACCGCCTTGCTCAGTGCGGCCGGCCTTGAAGCGGGCTTGATCACCGGTGCGGGTACCGGTACGTTTGGCCTGGAGGCAGGCAGTGGTGTGTATGGCGAACTTCAGGTGGGCTCTTACCTGTTCATGGATGTTGACTACACACGCAACCAAGTCGATCCGGACCAGCCGCAATTTGAGCATGCCCTGTTTGTCAAATCCCAGGTGATGAGTGTGAGCGCGAAGCACGCCGTGTGTGATGCCGGCCACAAAAGCCACGCCATTGATTCCGGCCTGCCCCTTGTCCATGGTGCTGCACTGCAATACACCGGCTGCAGCGACGAGCATGGCACGCTCGTGCCCACTGCCGCCTATCTGCCGGTTCCGGCCCTGGGCGATGTGATCTGGCTGATACCTGGCCATTGCGATCCGACGGTGAATCTTCACGACTTCATGATCGGCGTGCGCGGCGGACTTGATCAGGGCATTGTGGAGCAGATCATTCCTGTGGATTCGCGCGGGGCGCTGACTTGAGTTCCGTCTCAGGCTGACTTGATCTGACCGTCAACCAGTTCGACCAGTCGGTCGCAACGCTGCGCCAGGCGCTGGTCATGGGTGACCACCATGAAGGAAGTGCCTTGCTCCTTGTGTATTTTGCGCAAAAGCACGAACACCTCGTCGGACGAGGCGGTGTCAAGGTTACCGGTTGGCTCATCGGCCAACACCAAAGGCGGATTCAAGGCAAGAGCTCGGGCGATGGCCACGCGCTGCTGCATGCCACCGGACAGTTCAGCCGGCCGCTTCTTCATGGCATTGGCCAGCCCCACTGCAGCCAGCAGCTCACGTGCGCGTTCAAGGTTGGCTGCGCTCACAAAACCCTCGCTCATGAGTGCCGGAAGCGTTACGTTTTCAAGCGCATTGAAGGCAGGCAAGAGGTGATGAAACTGGAATACAAAGCCCAGAGAACGACGCCGTCTCAGCGTCAGCGCGGTGTCATCCAAATTGCCAACGTCCTCACCCATCAGCAAGTAGCTGCCTGTTGACATGCGTTCAAGCAAACCGATGATGTTGAGCAACGTGCTCTTGCCTGAACCTGAGGGGCCCATTAAGGCAATGAATTCACCCGTATTGACCTGTAACGACACGCCATGCAAGACCTCGGCTTCATTGGGCTGGCCCAGGTTGTAACTCTTGCGGATATCTTTGAGTTCCAGCAACATCACGCAAACCTGTCCATACTAGATGCGGATAGCCCGTGCCGGGTCCATGGCTGCAGCGCGGCGTGCCGGCGCGATGGCAGCCAGAACGCCGCTGACCGATGCCACCAGAGCCACCTGTAAAGCCAGCAGCCATGGCAAGCCAATGACAAAGAGGGGAAGGCCATCGGCCCCCCGGACAAAGGCCGAAAACAGCCAGATCATGATCAGCGCCAGCAGCAGGCCCAGCAACGAGCCCAATACACCCACCACAGCCCCCTGCACCAGAAAAATTCTCAGAATCTGGTGCCGTGTGGCACCCATGGCACGCAAAATGCCAATTTCACGCTGCTTTTGAACCACCGAGACCACCAGCACACTGGCGATGCCCAGTACCACCACGGCCAGCACCACACCCCGGATCAGCGTGGTGCTGACCGACTGGGCATTGAGGGCTGAAACCAACTGGGCATTGGACTCTTGCCAACTCTCCACCTTGGCAGGGAACTGCTGGCGCAGTGTCAAGGCCAGGTCATTGGCGCGCCAGACATCGCGAACCGTGAGGTCCAGATTGGTCACGCCGCCCGGCAAGCCAAGCAAATTCTGTGCTGCGCGCAAGGGGACAATCACGGTACGACGGTTCAGGTCTTTGACCCCCAGGTCCACCAGGGCCGTCACGCGCACCGAGTCATTCACCGTCACATTGGCCACGCCTGTTTGCACCGTCAAACGATCCCCGACCCGCACCCCCAAATCCAAAGCAAGCTGCTGGCCCACAATGGCCTCGCCCGGCGACAAGCGGGCCTCACCACTGACCACCTTGTTGCGTAGATTGACGACCCGGTCGTAACGATCCAAATCAACACCCAGCAAGGCGATGGAAACACTGGCTTCACCACGCAAAGCCAAACCGGCACCGACCGCCATGGGAGACACGCCAATAATCTCCGGCATTCCTTCCAGCAAGGGCACCAGGGACTGCCAATTGGCAACTGAGCGCAAGCGCTGGGCCCGAGGCTGGGTTTGCGTCAGAATGGTCAACCCGGTCCCCGCCTCGCGGGCTGGCAAGACCACATCGTCCAGGACACGAATCGAAATGTGCGCCTGCGCGCCCAGGGTTTTGGTCAGGGTGGAGGTTTGCAAGCCACTGATCAGCGCAGAAATATAGGCAATCACCGCCACACCAGCGGCGACACCCACAATGATCAGCAGTGTTTGCATGCGCCCTTCACGCAAAAAACGCAGGGCCACACGAAATTCAAAACCCACCTAGCGCCCCATGGCGTTGGACATCGCAGCGCCAGCATCTTCACGAGGGGCCTGGGCCAGACTTTGGCTGGGTTGCCAGGGCAGCCGTATCACCCGCACCCGCTGATTGACTGAAACAGCCAAGGATGTCTTGTTTCCCAGAAGCACCAAGTCACCGGGGTCCAGACCCTGAACAACCTCCACCGCCTCCAAAGTGCGCAGACCGAGCTGGACGTCTCTGCTTTGCACTTTCCCGTCGACCACGACAAAGACCTGTGACGTGGCGGTGGCTTGAGAGGCCCTGGCGGAACTGACGACAGAACGCAATGCACTCAGTGGCAGCACCAGGGTGTTCTCACGCCGGGCGGTTTCCACCTCAGCAGACAAGGTCATGTCTTCGCGCAGAAAAGCAGGAGGGTCCTGCAACAGCGCGAACTTGACTTCTATGGCACCGCGCTGCGGATCCACGGCCGGAGAAATACTCAAAACACGGGCAGAAAACCGCTGGCCAGGAAAAGCATCCGCAAGCACAGCTGCTGTTTGCCCAACCTGCAGCTGGTCCAGAAAGCGTTCATCCACCTGGGCGATCAACTGCGTAGGACCGCTCATGGCCAGGCTCATCAAGGCCTGGCCAGGCTGAACGATCTGGCCAGGCTCCACTGCGCGGGACAGCACCCGGGCTGCAGCCGGCGCAGTGACGGTGGTCTGCTTCAGGCGTGCCTGTGCGGCCAGAGCGGCAGCTCGGGATAACTGAACCTGGGCTTGAGCCTGGATGATGTCGGTGCCAGATTCACCAATAGCGGCAATCTGGGCTTGTGCACTGGCTTTTTGGGCCAAGGCCACATCAAGCACACGCCGGGCTTCATCCAGGCGGGAGTCGCTGACAAAGCCTTGGGATACCAGTTGCTCTGTACG